>NZ_CP062788.1:1695000-1955000 GCF_025136295.1 Aestuariispira ectoiniformans
GACATTCTTGAGAAGTTCAAGAATGAACTGGAAGCGATTGCCCAGGGGCTGCTGGAATACGAAACCCTCGACCGTGACGAAGTCGATGCGCTCATCCGTGGTGAAAAAATCCGCGAAGGTGGCGACGACGGTGGCGCGGCTTCCGGTGGGGAACACAAGAAGTCCAAGACTTCCGTTCCGACCTCCGATGGTCCGGTTGGTGTGGGGCCGAACCCCGAACCGGCCTGACGGACAGTCGGGAAGACCTGATAAAAACCCGGTGCCTTGCACCGGGTTTTTTCGTTATTTGACGTTCTGTCTGTGGCCGGGATGACCGTTGTGACCTGTACCGGCGGATGCATGGCCGGGGTCTTGCAGCCATTGCCTGAATGTTTCCAGATGAGGGTGATCTTCCGCCCGGCGATGACTGACCAGATAATAGGACCCTACCTTTAATGGCGGGACATCCAGGGGGGCTACAAGGCGGCCCGCGGCCATATCTTCCTTAACCAGGCTGATGTCGCCCAACACGATCCCCTGGCCCGAAGCCGCGGCATGCAGGGCGATATCAAGATAATCGAAGGCAACCATCTTTCGGGCTTTCAGGTCGGGATAGCCGAATTGCTCAAGCCAATAGCTCCAGTCGTCATGTGATTTGAAGCACAGGCAGTTCAGCAACGTGTGATTGGCCAGGTCATCGACTGTATCAAGCGGCGGTGCTGTTTCCAGATAAGACGGTGCGCAGAGAGGGACCATCCATTCCTCGGCAATCTCGTCGAAACGCAGGCTTGGTCTGGGCTCGGGCCGGATATAGTCGACTGCATAGATAATCCCTGCGTTGAAGTCCTCGGTGTCCGGGTCAAAGAAATGCCAGGATGTGGTGAGATTGATGTCGATTTCGGGGTGGCTTGTCTGAAACAGATGCAATTGCGGTATCAACCACCGTACTGCCAGCGATGGCGGAACCTTGATCCGCAGTTCCTCGTCGGCCTTGTTGGCCTCCCGCATCGCCTGGGTCAATTGCCCGAAGGCGTCTTGAAAGGCAGGCAGCAACATCTCGCCTTTGCGTGTCAGCGTGAGGCGTCTTTGGCTTCGGTCGAACAGGGGAAAACCCAGATGTTCCTCCAACGCCTTGATCTGGCGGCTGACCGCGCCCTGCGTGACATTCAGTTCATCGGCCGCTTCGGCGAGGCTGGTATGACTGGCGGCGGCGGTGAAGGCGCGCATTGCATTCAGAGGAAGGTTTGCGAGTTTTACCATCTATGAGTTTTTCTCAATTTAATTCTTATGAATAGTCGATATTAAACGGAATAGCCAAAGCATATCATGATTATGGGTAAAGTCATGAGGTGATGCTATGTTTGTGACAGAAAGAGTTGAGGACTGTTGCGCCACGGTGTTTCGTAACACGGATACAGGGTGGTTTTCAGGCTTGTGGCATCGTTATCTGATCGCGCGTCAGGAACGGGAGGCGATAGCGCGCCTTGCCCGGTCCGGGCCCCACTTGTTGGCGGATATTGGCCTGCCGCCGATGGGGTGCCGGGGGCCGCAAGTCGAAAGTGATCCACTTTTGCGCTTCATGCCATGAGATTTACAGACTTGCCGATTTTCCGGGAAGGGGGTACCACAAAAGAAGGAAATGCTGCTGCAAGAATAACGATAGGCTGTCCAACATGGCGCGGAAATATTTTGGTACCGATGGCATCCGCGGTACTGCCAATATTCACCCCATCACCCCTGATCTGGTTTTAAGGCTGGCCTTGGCCGCCGGTCGGCATTTCAGGCGCGGTGAGCATCGGCACAAGGTGGTGATTGGCAAGGATACCCGGCTTAGCGGTTATATGCTGGAACCGGCGCTGGCGGCCGGGTTCACCTCGACCGGCATGGACGTCTTCATGGTCGGGCCGATCCCGACACCGGCGGTCGCCATGCTGACGCGGTCCCTGCGCTGTGACCTTGGCGTGATGATTTCCGCCTCCCACAATCCGTTTCAGGATAATGGCATCAAGCTTTTCGGGCCGGACGGGTTCAAGCTGTCGGACAGCGATGAGGAGGCCATCGAGGCCCTGATGGACGCACCGGCGGAGGATCTCGCCCATCCTACCAAACTGGGCCGGGCCATGCGTCTGGAAGATGCACGCGGCCGTTACATGGAATTCGTGAAACAGAGCTTCCCGTCCGGGCTGACGCTGGAAGGGCTGAAGATCGTCGTGGATTGCGCCCATGGCGCGGCCTACAAGGTTGCGCCGGAAGTTCTGTTTGAGCTTGGGGCGGAGGTTATCCCCATTGCGGTTCAGCCGACCGGCACCAACATCAATGACCGTTGCGGCGCAACGGCACCAGCGGTCATGTGTGAACAGGTCGTTTCCCACGGGGCTGATCTCGGGATCGCCCTGGATGGGGATGCGGACCGGTTGATCGTTTGTGACGAAACCGGACATGTTCTGGACGGCGATCAGGTCATGGGGCTGGTCGCAACGTCACTTGCCAAGCGTGACCAGATGCGCGGACCCCTTGTGGCGACGGTCATGTCCAACCTTGGGCTGGAACGTCATTTGAAAAGCCTTGGTATTGATATGCAGCGCACCCCGGTCGGCGACCGGTATGTGGTTGAGGCGATGCGCGAGATGAATTGCAATCTGGGTGGGGAGCAATCCGGCCATATCGTTCTGGGCGACCATGCGACGACCGGGGACGGCCTTGTCGCCGCGCTGCAGGTTCTGGCCGTGCTGGTGGAGCAGGGCGGACCGATGAGCACGCTGGGCCGGGTTTTCGAACCCGTGCCGCAGTTGTTGCAGAATGTCCGTTTTGACGGTGCGAAGGGGCAGCCGCTGGACCATGATGATGTTCAGTCCGCAATCAAGGCAGGCGAAGAACGTCTGGCGGGAAGCGGTCGCGTCTTGATCCGAAAATCGGGGACGGAGCCGGTTATCCGTGTGATGGCAGAAGGAGATGACGAGGCCATGGTTGGCGCCGTCGTGTCCGACATCTGTGCTGCCATCGAAAGTGCCAGCCGATAACGGGCCTCTCCTAATAAATCGCGATATCGGTGCCCGCGCCGCCTTCCTGGTAGAGGGCGGCGAGGCTGTCCAGTGCCCGTTCCACGGTCTTGCGCTCCCGCGGGGTGCCAAGGCATATGCGCACAGCCTGCTGGGCCGCATTGCGGTCGATAACGAAGGCGCCGCTGGACCCCAGTTTGACCCCGCGCCGTTCGGCGGAGAGGATATAGTCTGCTGCCATGTCCGGGGCCGGAATCTGCAGCCAGGCATGCATGGAGCCTTTCGGCATTACATAATCCGCCTCTAATGGATCAAAGCGTTCCTTGAACAACAGGTGACGGGCCGCGATTTCTCGCCGGTGGTCTTCCAGGATGGCATCGGCGGTGCCTTCATCCACCCAGTGACGAAAAATCTCCGCCGTGATGGGGGAGGCAAGGCCGCAGGTGGCCCGGATTGAGGCCTCCATCGCGGGGATCAGGCGTTCCGGTCCGGTGGCGATGCCTACGCGCAGGCCCGGCGCCAATGTCTTGGCGGCGCTGGTCACGAGGATTGTATGGTCCGGTGCATAAGCGGCGATCGGCGGCGGCGCATCGTCCAGAAGCAAGGCGAAAATGTCGTCTTCGATGATCACCACGTCATAGCGCGCTGCAATCGCTGCAATTGCCTGACGCCGTTCCGACGGCATGACTGCATTCGTCGGATTGTTGGGCGTGCAAACGGTGTAAAGCGCCGGCGGGCGGTGGCTTTGGCAGTAGGCTTCGAATGCCTCCGGGATCAGGCCATCCGCATCCATCGGCAGGCCGTGCAGAGACAGGCCCAGATTGCGGGCGATGCTTTTCAGGCCGCCATAGCTCATGGCCTCAGTCGCGACGACCTGGCCGGGCTGTGTCACAGCGGACAGGCCGATAAAGGTGCCGTGCTGGCCTCCACTGGCGACGAGCGTATTTTTAGCTGTTGTGCCCGGTAGCCGTTTTGCCATCCATCTGGCGGCGGCCTCCCGATGCGCCGCCATGCCGGCATTGGGCTGATAGGACAGGAAGCTCGGAAAGTCCGGCGACTGGATCATAGAGGCCATGCTGGTCTGTGCATCGGCAATTTCGCGGCCTGGTGGCGGATAGTTCAGAGCCATATTCGCAGGCTTGTCCGGTTCGTCTTCCGCATAGGCAGGCATCAGGGGAACGGATGTGGCAAGGCCACGTGCCCCGTTGGTGGATTCCGCATGGGACCGTACATAGGTGCCGCGGCCAACCTCCCCGGAAACCAGTCCGCGCCGTTCCGCTTCCTGATAGGCGCGGGTAATGGTGCCGACGGTAACGCCCAATTCCCAGGCAAGTTCCCGATGCGGCGGCAGCTTTATACCTTCACGAATATTTCCTGCGGCAATGTCATCGGCCAAAACATCTGCAATTGCGCGATATTTCGGTCCGTGCCGATCCGTTATGTCCGGTTTCCAGGTTAATGTGCGTATTGTCATGGTGACAATGTTTAAATTGACACCCTTCAATTGTCAATAGAAAGTATAAATTGTACTGATTGATATCAAATTCGGGCAAGAAAGGATCAATTGTATGCGTACATTATGGATTTTGCCCGGATGGTTTGGCTTCATCTTTGGACCAGCGCCTTCCGGGTCACTGCTATCGTCTCCGCGTTCGACTGTTGCAGGGCAAGCCGTGAATTGGGTGAAATTGCCGGTGGTATGGTACCGTCGATGGAGCCAGCGGTTGGACCTGGCGGAGTTGGAGGATTATTTGCTGACGGATATCGGGCTGGACCGGCGCGACGTGCATCGCGAGACAGCCAAGGCTTTCTGGCACAGATAACCGCCCACGCAGATAAAGAAAAGTTGGGGAGCGGGCGCAGGGGCGCCTGCTCCTCATTGGCAGGGAGAGTATACATGTCGACATTTAGTCTGGCCCAACTGGAAGCGGCTGCGGAACTGGTGCATTCCGTCTTTCCGGGGACACCGCAGTACCAGTGGCCGCTGTTGAGCCGCCGCACGGGATGTGAGACCTGGGTGAAGCATGAAAACCACACGCCTGTAGGGGCGTTTAAGATACGTGGCGGTCTGGTCTATATGAAGGATCGCCTGGACCGGGGAGAAAACGGCGGCGTGATTGCCGCGACACGTGGTAACCACGGCCAGAGCATTGCAACGGCGGGCGCGCGCTACGGCATCCCGGTGACGATCGTTGTGCCGAAGGGCAACAGCCGGGAAAAGAACGCCGCGATGCAGGCACAGGGCGCGGAACTGATCGAAATCGGCAACGACTTCCAGGAAGCTTTCGAACAGGCGGGCAAGATTGCGGAGGAACGCGGCCTGTTCATGCTGCCGTCCATGGATATGAAGCTTGTCGAAGGCGTTGCGAGCTACGCGCTGGAGCTTTTCCGGGCGCAGCCGGACCTTGATACGGTTTATGTGCCGATCGGCATGGGATCGGGCGTTTGTTCCGTTATTGCCGCGCGCGATGCCCTTGGCTTGCGTACAAAGGTTGTCGGCGTCGTTTCGGAAGGGGCGCCGGCCTATGCGCTGAGTTTCGAGGCAGGGAAGGCGATCCCGACTGAACGGGCGGATACATTCGCGGATGGTGTGGCCTGCCGGTCGCCTCTGCCCTATGTGGTGGACATGATCCGCAGCGGGGCCGACCGGGTGGTGACCGTGTCGGACGCGGAAATCGAGGCGGCGATCCGTGCCTATTACACCGACACCCATAATATCGCCGAAGGGGCAGGGGCCGTGCCGTTGGCCGCGCTTATGCAGGAAAAGGATAAAATGGCGGGCCGTAAGGTTGGCGTCATTCTCACCGGCGGCAATATCGACCGGGACGTCTATGTTGATATTCTCAGCCGCGGGGACGAATAAGTCATGTCGGATAAAATGTTTGGCGATGCTGTGCCGGACCGTCTGGATCGGCTGCTTCATGAAACGGCAGACAATGCCCTGCGATTTTTGGGCGGGTTGAACGATCGTGCGGCGGCTGTTGTGCCCTCTCCCGTATTGACCAAGGGGCCGCTGCCGGAGGAAGGCGTCGGCCTGGACGGGGCGATGGCGCAATATCAAGCGGAGATCGAACCCTATCTGAGCGCCAGCGCCGGTAGCCGTTATTTTGGTTTTGTGACAGGCGGCGTGACCCCAGCCGCCCTGGTCGGCGACTGGCTTGCGTCAGCCGTCGACCAGAACCCTCCGAACCCGGGAGAATCCATCGCTCCCTCCGTTACGGATGCAACCATCGGGCAACTGTTGGACCTGTTCGACCTGCCTCGGGAACAGTTTGATGGATGTTTCACAACAGGAGCGACGGCGGCCAATTTTCTGAGCCTGATTGCCGCGCGGGAATGGTGGGCGGATAAACTGGGCGTGGATGTGACCGGCGACGGCATGGCCGCCCTGCCGGACCTGAAAATTTTCAGCGCCTGCCCGCACAGCAGTATGGTCAAGGTTATGGGCCTGTCCGGCGTCGGTCGGAACGCCCTCGTGCCGGTGGATCAACTGCCGCAAAGTGAGGCGATGGACCCTGAGGCCCTGGATAAGGCCCTGTTGGAAAGTGATGCAAGCGCCAAAATCGTCGTGGCCTCGGCAGGTACGGTAACTGCCACGGATTTCGACGATCTGAACCGCATTGCCGATATCTGTGCGTCGCATGATGCCTGGCTGCATGTGGATGGGGCGTTTGGTCTGTTCGCCCGTTGCCTGCCGGAAATGGCGGGCCGCGTGGCTGGTATCGAACGCGCGGATTCAATCACCGCCGATTTCCACAAATGGCTGAATGTGCCCTATGACTGCGGCCTGTTCCTGACCCGGCATGTGGAGGCCTTGGAAAAGGCCAACGCGATGGACGTGGCCTATCTCAAAATTGAAGGTGAGGCACCGACCTATATGAACCGGTCGCTTGAAAACTCTCAGCGGTTCCGGGCGTTGCCCGTCTGGATGACGTTGCAGGCCTATGGGCGCGATGGCGTGCGGGATGTTGTCAGGCGGAATTGTTCCTTTGCCGCGAAGCTGGCTGACTGGATCGAACAGGCAGAGGGGTTTGAACTTCTGACGCCCGTGAAACTGAATGTGGTTTGCTTCCGGGCCCTGTTCGACACAGATGATCAGGATGCGGCGAACAAAGCCTTCCTGCAGACACTCAATGAGGCCGGAAGCATTTTCTGTACACCGGGAGCGTTGTTCGGCAAGGCAGGTGTACGGGCGGCGATCAGCAACTGGCGCACGACGGAAGACGACCTGCCGGTCACGTTCAAGGCGCTGGAAGAGGCCCATGCGGCAACGGCGCAAGGTTTGAAGTAAGGAACAGGCCATGGAACTTCCGATTTATCAGATTGATGCCTTCACTACCGAGACATTTCGGGGCAATCCGGCGGCAGTGGTTCCGCTGAAATCCTGGCTGCCGGATGAGGTGCTGTTGAAGATTGCGGCGGAAAATAACCTGTCTGAGACGGCCTTCTTTGTGCCCCATGATGGGGAAGAGGCGGATTATTTCCTGCGCTGGTTTACGCCTGCAACCGAAGTTGATCTCTGCGGCCATGCGACGCTGGCGTCATCCTATGTGCTGTTCAACCTGTTGGGTTGGGACAAGCCGGAAATCCGTTTTGCCACGAACGAAGCCGGGCTGCTGACGGTACGCAAAGACGATGACCGGTTGGAACTGAATTTCCCTGCCCGTGTGGCAAAGGAAGTTCCCATGCCGGAGGGACTGGTTGAGGCCTTGAGGGTGGAGCCTGTTCGTTTCCTGAGGGCAGCTAAGAACCTGGCGGTATTTGAAACGGCGGAGCAGGTTCTTTCCGTCGAGCCGGATCTGGACTTTATCGCCGGTATGGAAGGGGACGGTCTGGTCATCACTGCACCTGGCGAGGATTGTGACTGTGCCTCCCGTTATTTCGCACCCCATGCCGGAATTCCGGAAGACCCGGTTACCGGCTCTGCGCACTGCACGGTCGTTCCCTACTGGTCGAAGGTTCTGGGAAAGGCGGACCTTCATGCCCGTCAGGTCTCTGCGCGCGGTGGTGATCTCTATTGTCGGATGGAGGGGGATCGCGTCACCATGGCTGGCGATGCCCGGCTTTATCTTCGCGGTACGATATACATCTAACTATCGGCAACTATTGTGTAAAATGCCCGCCCTATTGGGCGGGTGTTTTGCATATTTAGCATATTGGAATTGACCTGAACGGTATCATAGGATTGATTCCATCTTCTGACTGCAGAGGTGGGGGAAGATGGAAGACGGGTTCTTTCTGATAATAGGTCTGCTATTCCTGGCCGCGCCGATCATGGCCATCGTGGCTTTGGTGCAAATTGGCAAGCTCAAGACCGAGGTGGCGAACCTTCGGCGGGCCATAGTCATCATGCGTGCCCGCCAGGAGGAGGCTGCTGCGCCTGCTGCTGAGGCACCTGCCCCCGCGGCAGCAGCGACGGTGGAGGCACCGGCCACTGCCGAGGCGTCGGAAATCCACGCAGAGGTGCGTGAGGAACCTGAACCGGCTGCTGAGACACCCACGCAGGTGGCGCCCGAAGTGGCTGTCCCGGACGCGGCATGGACGCCGGAAGCCACCCCCCGGGAAGAAAAGAAATCCACCTCATGGCTTGAAGAGGCGCTCGCCTTCCGCTGGCTGGTCTGGCTGGGTGGGGCGACCTTGGCGCTTGGTGGGATATTCTTCGTGCAATACAGCATGGAACGCGGCCTTATCTCGCCGCTGGTGCGGATTGCCCTTGCGATGGGTCTGGGCGGCATTCTGGTCTTTGCGGGCGAATGGTTCCGTCGCCGTCCGCTGCGCAAGGCGATTGCAGCCCTGCGCCCGGATTATATTCCCTCCGCGATTACGGCCGCCGGTGTTGCGATCCTCTACGGCAGTACTTATGCCGGTTACGCCCTTTATGACATATTTGCCCCGCTGCTGGCCTTTGCCTTCCTGGCTGCCATCTCGGTACTGGCTTTGGGGTTGTCGCTGGTGCAGGGGCCGTTGATTGCGGCGTTGGGCGTGGTCGGTGCCTATGTCGTTCCTCTCCTGATTGGCAGCGATGAGCCGAGCTACTGGAGCCTGTTCAGTTATCTGACCATCGTGGGCGCGGCAGTCCTGGCAATTGTTCACACGCGCCATTGGTGGAGGGCTGCCTGCTGTGTCATTGCCGGGTCAGGTCTCTGGTCTGCGATGGCAATGCCTTTCGCGGATGGTCTGGAAGACCTGATTCCGCTCGCAGTCTTCATCCTGCTTGCCTTTATCGGGCAGCTATCGCTGCTGAAAACCCTTCCCTTAATTCCGGAAAATCAGAAATGGCAGCGTCCGGCGTTGGTGGTTTTTGTCGCAAGCTGTGTAACGGCCCTGCTTCTGTTCGCTTTGGGCCTCAGGGAAGAAAACGGGGTTCTGTCACTGGCGGCAATGGCGGTTTTCACCGGAGTGACGATTTTCGCCGCCTGGTCCACGCCTGCTGTTGAACGCATGGCCCCTGTCCCGGCTGTCATGGGACTTGTCGTTCTGGTCTGCTGGGCTCTGCCGGGGGAGGTTTATCCGTTGGGGTTCGACGCCATCGGTGTCTTCGGTCGTTTACCAGTCGGCGGGCCAATGGACGATCTGGGAACCTTTCTGGCCTCGGCAGTACTCTTTGCTGTTTTCTTCGGCGGGGTCGGGCATCTGGCGCTGACCCATGTCCGGCATAAGGGGCTTTGGGCATTGCTGTCCGCGGCTGTTCCGGTCCTGACGTTGGCAATTGTCTATTATCGCTGCGATGCCTTGATGGTTGACCTGGGTTGGGCCGCGCTTGGCCTTCTTCTGGCGGCCATGGCTGTGGGGCTGGCGACGCGTTTGCACAGGCATCCGCAGGCCCGCGCGCTGGAAATCGGTGTCGGGCTTTATGCAGTGGCGACGATTGGCGCGATCTCGCTGGCGGCAACCATGACCTTGTCCGAAGTCTGGCTGTCGGTTGCACTGGCTGTGCAACTGCCTGCGCTTGCCTGGGTCAATGGGCATATCCGACTGCCTTACGGGCGACATGTCGCGCTTGTGGTGGGCGGTATCGTATTTGTCCGGCTTATCCTGTTGCATACATTCTTTGGCACGACCTTTGACGTACCTGCCAGGACAGCCTGGATCTTCTATGGCTATGGCATTCCAGCCGTTGCCTATTATCTTGCTGCCCGCTGGTTCCACCAGGAACGGGACAGCATCACCGTGCATTTCCTGGAAAGTTTTGCTGTCGCCGCCGCTGTGCTGACCGTCAGCCTGGAAATCCGCTATTGGGTGAATGGTGCCCTGATGGTGGAGCGTTATGGTTTGCTGGAACAAAGCCTGCAGTCCGCAAGCTGGCTGGCAAGCGCACTGGGTTTTTACGTCCGCTACAAGCGTATGCCGCGCCCGGTTTCCTATTGGGGCGCACGTATCCTCGGCCTGATGGCGGTCGTCCAGATCGTGGTTCTGCAGCTTGTCTTCAATAACCCGCTGTTCACCGGCGAGGAAATCGGCCATTGGCCTGTCGTGAATATTCTGCTTGTGGCCTATGGCGTGTCGGCGGCCTTCGCAGCCCTGTTTGCATGGCAGGGCTGGAAGGACCGCCGTCCCTGGCTGTTGTGGGGGGCAGGCGGGGCCGCATTGGCGTTGGCCTTCCTCAACCTTACCCTGGAAATCAGACACTGGTTCCAGGGGGCTGGCATTCGCTTTGGCGTTGTCGAGGATGCGGAACTCTATACCTATTCCGCCGGTTGGCTGGTTTTTGCGGGATTGCTGATGCTGGCCGGTTTCTGGCGTCACCTTCCGGTGTTGAGAAAGGCCGCTCTGGGGATTGTCCTGCTCACAGTAGTGAAGGTCTTTGTTCTGGATATGGCCGGGCTGACCGGATTGTACCGGGTGGCCTCTTTCATGGGGCTGGGGGCAAGCCTGTTGCTGGTCGGTTTCCTGTATCAGCGGTTTGTCTTGGTTCCTGAGCAGGCAAAAGCAGACTAGGCGACGATAGTGAGGACGCCCCGCCATCGGAAGATGGCGGGGCGCAGTTCTGCGGCTAGCTTGCCTTTGCCAGATCCCCATGCGGGTCCAGCACATATTTTGCGGCGGCCCCTCCGTCGAAGGCGTGATACCCCTCGGCTGCATCGTCCAGGGGGATGATCTTTGCATTGACGATTTCTGCAATATTCAGCCGGTCATGCAGAATAGCCTGCATCAATTGACGGTTATATTTGATGACCGGGGTCTGCCCGGTATGGAAGCTTTGTGCCTTCGCCCAGCCAAGGCCAAAGCGCAGGCTCAGACTGCCCACTTTGGCGGCCTCGTCGACCGCACCCGGATCCTCGGTCACATAAAGTCCCGGGATGCCGATGGAACCGGCGGCGCGGGTGACTTCCATCATCTGGTTCAGGACGATCGCTGGCTGTTCCCCGCCTTTGTGGCCGCGTGCCTCAAAGCCAACGGCGTCAATGGCGCTGTCCACTTCCGGATCGCCGGTAACCTCTGCCACCATCTCGCCAAGACGGTCATGTTTGCCAAGGTCGATCGGGACAAAGCCCATCTTTTCCGCATGGGCCAGGCGATCCGGGTTGAAATCGCCGATCATCACAACGGCAGCCCCCAGGATGCGGGCGGAGGCGGCTGCGGCCAGGCCGACTGGACCGGCGCCCGCCACATAGACGGTGGAGCCGACACCGACGCCTGCATTGATTGCGCCATGAAAACCGGTGGGCAGGATGTCGGACAGCATGGTCAGGTCCTTGATTTTCGCCATCGCGCGGTCCTTGTCCGGGAAGCGCAGCAGGTTGAAATCAGCATAGGGGACCATGACATAACGAGCCTGTCCGCCGATCCACCCGCCCATGTCCACATAGCCATAGGCACCCCCGGCGCGTTCGGGATTCACGGTCAGGCAGACGCCGGTGTCCTGGCTTTTGCATGTACGGCAACGACCGCAGGCGACATTGAAGGGAACGGAAACCAGATCGCCGACCTCGAGCATCTCCACATCAGCGCCTTTTTCGATGACCTCGCCAGTGATTTCGTGACCCAGGACGAGGCCTTCCGGTGCGGTGGTCCGCCCGCGGACCATATGCTGGTCGGAGCCGCAGATATTCGTGCTGACAACTTTTAGAATAACTCCATGCTCGATTTTACGGCCGTCAGGGGCGATGAAAGCGGGATCTGCGATGTTTTGCACTTCGACATTGTCGGGGCCGAGATAGACTACTCCGCGGTTCTTACTCATTTTTCCATCCTTTATGATTGCTGAATTGCTGTCGGATGGCCCGGCACCGGGACGTGATACAGTGATACGGGTTTTGGATCATATTTTACCTCCCTGTTCCCGGTGGTTTGAGTGGGGAGAGGCATGCAACCCGGACCGAGACCCTATGTGTGGGACTGTCAGGTTCGCATCCCTTGATGCACCCCGCTCAAGGCCAACAATTTCCGATTACAGATGGAACAGCTAGACCGGTTTCGTTGTCATGAACGCAACCATGCCTGCCGATCGCCACCCGCGACCCGGAAAAGGACTGAATGCAAGGGCTGGTTTCCGGACTTGAAAGCGGGGGGTCCCCCTGACGTAGCGCCTTCTCGGGCAGGCATAGCCCAATGGCGGTTTGCTGCGTAAAACTTTCATACCGTTGCGGGGGCAGCGTCGGCGTCTCACCGACTTCCCAATTATCCACCTTGACGACAAGGCAGCACCACAAGCGAGAGCATGGTGTATTTATTTCAACTATAGGAATGTAGTGTCAGCGACATAATGGGCCGAGTTAGCGCCCAATGGTGCCGTAGCCGACTAAAGTGGGGGGTATGTTGGAGAAGATGGTCTCCTTTTTAATAAGGGATTGTAAAATAACGGGAATATGTCTGAATGATATCTCTGATTTAGCAGTATCTTCATTAATATAAAGATATCCATATGTCGTTATTTTAGTTCTTGATATTGATCCCTTTTGCTGATAATTCCCGTTTTGGCTCTGGTTCTGTGCAAGCGGTGTTGCTTTGCACAGCTAAGAGGGAATTCGGTGCGTTCATCCCCAAATGGGATGAGCAAGGCCGAAGCTGCCCCCGCAACTGTGAGCGGTGAGGGATCCATTCATGATGTCACTGGCGGTGATCGCCGGGAAGACGAATGGACCGCGACGACCCGCAAGCCAGGAGACCTGCCAAAGCCGGAATGTCCATGGGCGGGGTGTCCCATCGAAGACTGCGCGCATGTCACGGTGTTTTCACGCCGGCAGTCCTTCCTTGTCCCCGCCTGCAACCAAACGCACGGGGAAGCGCGTATTGATGAGCACGAAGGCAAAATTGACAGTCGGTCACTTTCGCGTCCCGGCCATTCTGTTGAACGCGAAAGGAAATTTTCATGACAAAACCCATTAAACGGTCGCTGGTCGAGAGATTAAAAGACGGCCCGGTGATCTGTGCCGAGGGTTTTCTGTTTGAACTGGAACGCCGCGGCTATCTGACCGCGGGGGAATTCGTGCCGGAAGTGGCGCTGGATCATCCGGAAGCCTTGACGATCCTGCATCGGGACTTCCAGCGTGCCGGTTCGGATATCGTCGAGGCCTTCACCTATAACGGCCACCGGGAAAAGATGCGCGTGATCGGCAAGGAGGATTTGCTGGAACCGCTTAACCGCGCCGCCCTTCAGATTGCCCGCGAGGTTGCGGATAATGCGCCCGGGGAAGCCAATCTGATGGCGGGCAATATTTCCAATACCAATATCTGGAATCCCGAAGACCCGGATGCACAGCGTGATGTCCACGCGATGTTCGAGGAAATGGTCGGCTGGGCAGTGGAAGAAGGGGCCGATATGTTGATCGGGGAAACCTTCTATTACGCCGGTGAGGCTGAGGTCGCGCTGGAAGTGATGCAGAAGACTGGCTTGCCCTGCGTCGTCACCCTGGCGCCGATGGCCGGTAATCGGATGATGGACGACACAGGCATCGTGGAGACCTGTCAGAAGCTGGAACAGCTTGGGGCGGATGTGGTCGGCCTGAACTGTTTTCGCGGGCCGGAGACGATGTTGGCCGACCTGAAGAAGATCCGCGAGGCGGTATCCTGCCCGGTGGCCGGTTTACCCGTTCCTTACCGGACGACCGACGAGGAGCCGACATTCTTCAACCTGTCGGACAATAACGGCTGTCACTGCCCGTCGCCCCATGGTCGGACCTTCCCGACCGCGTTGGACCCGCTCTATGTGAACCGGTATGAAATCCGTGATTTCGCATGCCGTGCCTTTGAGATGGGGATATCCTATCTGGGCGTTTGCTGTGGCGCGTCACCCATGCATATCCGCGAGGTTGCCGAAGCCGTCGGTGTGGCGACCGAGGCCAGCCGCTATTCGGAGAATATGGAAAACCACTTCATGTATGGCAGCCACGAACGTCTGCCGGGTCATATTCGCGATCTGGGCGATACGGCCTGACCTCGGTGATGGAAGGGAAGGGGCTACGCCTCTTCCCTTTTCAGCAATCCGGGACATCCTGTTCCAGGATTTCCATGGCAGATTCGGCACGCCGGTTGTTGAGGCCCAGTTGTTGTAGCCGCCTTTTGATGCCGCATCCGGTCTCCTGCCAACCGGGGAAGGTCTGGTCGGTCCAGAAACGGTTGTCCGGGTTCAGGTAGCCGATCTGGTCCAGGAAGGCGACGCCATAGTAATAGGCATCGCCCAGGGAATTGTAGAAGGGGAAAAAGCGGAAGCCGCCCTTGTCATCCATGGAGTCATTCAGGCAGTAATCCAGCATCTTTTCGAACTGGATGCAGGCGTAATCCATCTGTTCCTGTGTCAGATCATCCCAGACCAGTTTGAGGATTTTCACCACGTCCATGTTGTTGTGGTTGTTCATATGCCCGTCGACCATCCAGCCGAAGGGATATTCATATTTCTCAATGGCAAAAAGGGTGTCGATCATCTCTTCCAGATATTGAATGGGATGATCGCCATCCTTCATGCGGTATTTGACGGTATGATAGGTGAGGCTGAGGTCCGGGGATTTGTAGAGTTCACCGTTAAAGACAAACCATTCTCCCCAGAAGCCGGTTGCCGGGTCCTGCCAATGGTCCAGCAGCTTGGTCCAGGCCGCCCTATAGGCGTCGGTAATCTCGAAATCCTGCACATAGTCGCGAATATATTTCCGCAAATAGGATTTGTAGACCAGTTGAGAGACCGACCCGGTGATGGCCCCGATCTGGTCGCGGTGGTTGATACCGTTCCTGGCAATGTTCGATGTGATCAGCGGTGTCAGATAGGCCGTCATCTTCTCCGGCGTCGAAATGGGTTCCATAAAATAGAAGGGAACCTTGGCGGCGATCGGATCTCCGTCGTTGTAGAGTGTGTAAACCCCTTCGATCATCGCATCACATTGGGCATGAAACTGCGTATAGCCGGACCCGAAGGCGCCGGTCGTCGGGTTCTGCCATGCGATATCCTGGGGCTGGTCATGGTTTTCGAGGCTGGTATACAGCCTGTCGATCTCGTTATCGAAGTCGGTGAAATAGGCGGTCTCCTCCACATACCATTTGGCTTCGATCCGGATATGGCGTGAGGTGGTCAGGCGGATTTTCTCATCGACCGGGCAATGGTCGTTGATATGTTTTTCCTCACGCATGACGGCCGCTCGGGCCTTGCGGTATTCCTTTTCCGCTTTCGGCTGTTTCTTGGGGTATCCCGGGTCATATTGGGCGAAGGCCTCTGCGATCATGGCCTTGTAGTCGGGAAATCCCTCGACGCCCAAGCGGCCTAATACCTTGTCTTTCGGGCTGTATTTCTTTGCTACTGTGGCATCCATCGAGACTCTCCCCGCAAACCAGTTTCTCCTCATAGTAGTTTGCTTCCCGCTTTGGCTGTAGACAAGAAGGAAACTGCCCGATGCGCAACAATCGGGTGGGTTCTCGCTGTTCGCGGGCGTAGAAAGGGACCATAATCATGACTGTAAGCGGGATGACCGGGATGCAGATGCAAGATACCTACGACACGATTGAAATCGCCCTGACCTATCTGTCCGATCACTGGGATGAACAGCCGGAGTTGGGAGAACTGGCGCAATATGTGGGGATGAGCGAGCATCACCTGCAGCGGGTCTTCACCCGTTGGGTCGGCATCAGCCCCAAAAAGTTTTTGAGCGCCCTTACACTTGATCAGGCGCGCCGCCGTTTGAATGACAGCCTCAGCGTCCTCCACGCGTCTTTGGACAGCGGTCTGTCAGGACCCGGTCGGCTGCACGACCTGTTCGTGACCTATGAGGCGATGACACCCGGCGAATACAAACGCCAGGCGGCGGGGCTGACGATCCGCTATGGCTGGCACGCAACGCCTTTCGGGCAGGCACTGCTGATGACGACCGACCGCGGCGTATGCGGCATGTCATTCGTGGATGACCGGGGTGTGGACGCCTGTTTTGATGATATGGCGGCCCGCTGGCCCAAGGCACGGCTGGTTCAGGATCAGGCCGAAACGGAACGGGCTATCGCCACCATTTTTGCAAGTCCGGATGACATCAAAAGCGGCAATGTGCCGCCGCTGAGGCTGTTCCTCAAAGGGACCGACTTTCAGGTGAAGGTCTGGGAAGCCCTGATGGAACTGCCCATGGGGGCTTTGACCACATATGGCGATATCGCCAAACAGGTCGGCATCTCCACAGGCGGTGGGCAGGCGGTGGGCAATGCGGTGGGGAAGAATCCGATATCCTGGCTTATCCCCTGCCACCGTGTGATCCGCAATACAGGCGAACTGGGCGGCTACCGCTGGGGGCTGCCGCGCAAGATCGCCATGATGGGGTGGGAAGCTGCCGCCGCCGAAGGCGACTGAGTTACTCGATACCGCCCCAGGCAATGAAATGGGGGTTCAGGAAATCGGCCTGTTTGGCATAGGAGAACGGCGTTTTCCCGTCGTCGAAGGTCACACGCCCGCCTGCCGCGGCCAGCACCGCATGGCCCGCCGCGACATCCCATTCGCAGGTGGGGCCGAAGCGGGGATAGAGGTCTGCGCTGCCTTCGGCCACCAGACAGAATTTCAGGCTGGAGCCCGCATTCTTGGTTTCATGCAGGGTGCGCCCCGCCAGGAACTTCTCCAGGATTTCGGGATCTCCATGGCGGCGGCTGGCGACGATGGTGATGCCTTCCGCAGGTTCCGGACGCACGGTAATGCGCTGTGCGGCCTCTTCACCAACCTTCTTATGGGCCCCTTCGCCCACAATGCCGGTATAGAGCGTGTCCAGCGCCGGGGCGAGAACCGCCCCCAGAACCGGCTGGCGGTCGACGATCAGGGCGATATTGACAGTGAATTCACCATTGCGGTTCAGGAATTCCTTGGTGCCGTCCACCGGGTCCACCAGCCAGAATGGGGCGTCGCCCACGTCAGGAATATCCCCTGCGGCCGCTGATTCCTCTGCAACGACAGGCACGCCGGGCAACAGTTTTTCCAGGGCCGGTTTGATGATGGCCTCGGCGGCCATATCGGCCTCGGTCACAGGGGAGGCGTCTTCCTTGGTGTAGGTCTCGAAATCCGTTGCGTAGATGGCCATGACCGTTTCGCCCGCCTGACGAATGATCTTGGTGATGGACGGCATCAGGGCCCGGGCGTCGATTTCTGTGATCATGGAGATGTCCCTAACTGGATTTCATGTGGATCGACCGCCAGATTACCTCCGGCGTTGCAGGCATATCAATATGATCCACGCCATATTCCTGCAAGGCATCGACAAGGGCATTGATAATTGCAGGCGGTGCGCCGATGGCTCCTGCCTCGCCTGCGCCTTTTGCCCCCATCGGGTTATTCAGGCAGGGGGCATCTTCGTGATAGGTGAAATCGACAAACGGCAGGTGGTCCGCCCGTGGCATGGCGTAGTCCATAAAGGAGCCGCTGAGAAGCTGGCCGCTGTCATTGTCATAGACGGTGTGTTCCAGCAACGCCTGTCCCATGCCCTGGGCAATGCCGCCATGAACCTGGCCTTCCAGCATCATTGGATTGATCACGGTGCCGAAGTCGTCCACGACCGTGTAACGCAGGATGTCGACCGTTCCGGTATCGGGGTCGACCTCCAGTTCACAGACATGACAGCCATTGGGGTAGGTAGATTCGCCGCCCTGGAAGAAGGCCTTGCCGTCAAGGCCGGGTTCCATGCCGTCAGCCAGGTTTTTCGGGTCATGGGCCGCTTGTGCGACTTCTGACAGTGACAGGGACTTGTCGGTTCCCGCCACGGTGAATTGTCCGTCGGCGAATTCAATGTCGCCAGCGGCGGTTTCCATGGCTTCGGCGGCGATCAGGGTGCCCTTGTTGATCACTTCCTGTGCCGCATCGCGTGATGCTGTACCACCTTCGGGGATGGATCGGGACCCGCCCGTGCCGCTGCCTTTCTCAATCTTGTCACTGTCACCCTGGATAACCAAAATCCGGTCCATGTCGATGCCAAGCTTGGCGGCGACGATCTGGCGGTAGGCGGTTTCATGACCCTGACCGTTGGACTGGGTGCCGATCAGGACGGTGACATGGCCGTTTTCCGCGACCCGGATATCGGCAGTCTCACCGGGGCCCGCGCCGCAGGCCTCAATATAATAGGCAAGGCCCAGGCCACGCTTTTTGCCATTGGCTTCGGACTGGGCGCGTCGGCCCTCGAACCCGTTGCGTTCTGCCCGTTCCAGGGCCTGATCCATGGTGCGAGCAAAAAGGCCGCAGTCATAGGTCGGACCGACCGGGGTCTTATGTGGAAAGTCGTTTTCGCCGATAAAGTTCCGGCGACGCAGTTCTGTAGGATCAACGCCAAGGTCTCGGGCGGCCTTGTCTACAAGGCGCTCCACCAGATAGGCGGCCTCCGGGCGACCGGCGCCGCGATAGGCGTCGACAGGCACGGTGTTGCTGTAAACGCCATTCACTTCCACATGGATGGCTGGTGTGCGGTAGACGCCTGCAAGCATGCGGCACCCGGCCATGGTGGCGATGAACGGGGCGTAATTGGACAGATAGGCTCCCATGTTGGCTGTGGTGTTTACCCGCAACCCCAGGAAGTTCAGGTCTTCGTCCAGTGCCAGTTCGGCATGGCTGACGTGGTCGCGGCCCTGAATATCCGACAAAAAGGCATCGGCGGCGCGTTCCGCAGTCCAGCGCACGGGGCGCTTCAACTGTTGCGCCGCGAACAGGACGAGCGGCTGTTCCGGGTGCACAAACAGTTTCATGCCAAAGCCGCCGCCGACATCCGGCGTAACCACATGCAGTTTTTCCGGGGGGATGTCGAAAATTGTCCGGCTGAGCTGGTTCTTGATATTGTGCACGCCCTGGCTTGGCGTGAAGAGCTGGTATCTGTCGCCGTCAAAATTGGCAATAGCCACACGGGGTTCCAGAGAATTAACTACAATCCGGTTATTGATGAGGGTGACGGATACTTTGTGGGCTGCCTTTTCGAAGGCAGCGTCGACGGCCTCCTTGTCACCATGATGCCAGACAAAGCTGTGGTTGTTGGGAGTGTCGTCCCAGACATGCGGGGCATCTTCACAGATGGCGGCGGCGGTGTCCGTGACCGAGGGCAACTCGTCGTAATCCACATCGACCAGTTCGGCGGCGTCCTGGGCCTGGGCGAGGGTTTCCGCGACGACGAAGGCAACAGGGTCGCCCACATGGCGGGCACGGTCACGCGCAAGAATAGAGCGGTCATGGCGAACAAAGGTGGTGACGCCATTCTTCATACCGGCAACACAGGGGATATCCTTGATCCCGGCCTTTGTCAGGTCGTCGGCGGTGTAGACCGCCAGAACGCCCGGGCTGGCAAGGGCCTCGTCGATGTCGATGCTTTTGATTGTGGCATGGGCGAAGGGTGACCGGACCACGACACCATGTGTTTCACCTTCCAGATGAAGGTCGTCCGTATAGCTGCCGGTGCCGGTCAGGAACCGCTGATCTTCTACCCGCCGCAATGGTTGTCCGATGCCGAATTGCCCCATGATTTCGCCTGTCGCTCTTCGTTACTTGTCCGCTTAATATCAGGTTTCCCTGCTAGATAAGAGGGATTAAGGGGCGGCATCAAGGGGCATTCGGCCAATAAACCTGTGCTCGATTGGCACTATTGGATTGAAATCTTACGGGGAATGTCCGGGGCCATTCCCGTTGTCAGAGGTGGTTTCCGCGATTTTGGCTGACTTTGTCTTGGCAACCTGGAACTGCCAGGCCTCGAAACTTGCGGACCAATGTGTTTCCGGCAGCCGGGCCTTGATCCTGAGCTTGCCCAGGAATTGTGTTTTCTCCGGCAGGCTTTCCCAGACCTGGGGAAGAAAAACCGCCCGATGCCCCTGATCGTGGATCAGCAGGCCTGTCTCATGGGGAACCAGTTGGTCCAGCAGCTCCGCTTCACTGCCGAATGACAGGGGCTGCATCGGGCTTAGAACGGAAATCGACAGGGAAAGCACTTCCAGTTCCTGCTGCTCGACCGGTTGGAAACGGGGATCGCGAAAGGCCGCTCCGTAGGCATTTTCCGATACATCGACAATTAGGGGGCGGTAGGCCTGGATTGTACCGATGCAGCCACGCAGCCTCCCTTCTTTTTCCAGGGTGACGAAGCTGCCGCATTGGGCGGCCAGATCGTCCGGAAAGGTCGCCGGGTTTACCGCTGCCGGTTTTTCCTGTGCCAGACCCGTCTGGATCGAGGTTGCTGCTGTGGACAGCAGGGTCGGCTCGTGGCTTGCCACGACCCGCGTTGCGAAATTCCCGCCCTGCGTGGCTGTGTTCTCAGTGGAGGATCCAGCTACCATAACCTACTACCCGGTCCCGTGGTCCGGCAGTATCGCCGGAATTGCAGAAGCCGACCCGTTCGATTGCCAGGCCGTGTTTTTTCGCGCAGGTCAGCAGACCCGATACCGGAACGCGGCCACAGGCCTGTTCCTGGCTGATTGCCTGCCAATCCAGCTTTTCGATTGCCGTGGCGGTCCGGTTGTCGATCGTCCTGGCGTCTTCGTAGCTCAAGTAATGGCTCAGATCGGTGCTGATCACGATCAGTGTCTCTTCTCCTCCCCAGAGGGTTTCCAGAACTTCGGCTACGTCCACATTGCTTGCATTCCCGACTGCAAAGGGGACGAGCCTGAAATTCGGCAGGACACGCTGCAGGAAGGGAAGGTGGACTTCCAGGCTGTGTTCCCATTGGTGGGCGGCATCATTGACGCTTACCTGATCGAGGTTTGTGAGCGTGGCAATAGCCCTCTGGTCTATTTCAACCTGTCCCAATGGGGTTTCCCAGGCGTCGGCGCTGGTCGTGGCAAGGCCGTGGATAGCGGCCCGGTGGCAAGGGCCCATCAGGATGACCCTGCTGATTTTGTCGGCGACCTTGGCGATCGTGGCATAGGCCCTGGCGGCGCATGCGCCTGAGAAAACATATCCCGCATGGGGGACGATCAGGGCCTTGGGTGGTTCGCCCACCTGGATATGGCTGGCGTCGGCCTGGGCCAGAAATCGGTTGATGGTGCCGCCCAGTTCTGCGGGGTTTCCCGGATAGAATTGCCCGGCAACGGCGGCTGGTCTGACGGTTGTCATGAGTGCTGCCTTCCTCTGAATTCTGTAGACTTTCTCCCCTGATTTTACGCCTTTTTATGTTATTATTAAATCCCGGTTGTCCGGTGGTTTTTTGACGGCCGGGGGAAGAAGCGGCATATCATGACAGAAGACCTCATCGAAGGATTTCCCGGACGCTATTGGCATATGCTGGACGACGGTCGCATCCAATGCGATGTCTGTCCCCGTGAATGCAAGCTGAAGGAAGGACAGCGCGGCCTTTGTTTCGTCAGGGCGCGGGCGGATGACCAGATTGTCCTGACCACCTATGGCCGGTCCAGCGGTTATTGCATTGACCCGATCGAAAAAAAGCCGCTGAACCATTTCCTGCCGGGCACACCGGTCCTCAGCTTCGGGACGGCGGGCTGTAATCTCACATGTAAATTCTGCCAGAACTGGGATATCTCCAAGTCACGCGAGATGGATCGTCTGATGGATCAGGCAATGCCAGAGGCCATTGCGGAGGCCGCGATAAAAACCGGGTGCCGGTCTGTTGCTTTCACCTATAACGATCCTGTTATTTTTCTGGAATATGCGGTGGATGTCGCCAAGGCATGCCACGAACGGGGGATCAAGACTGTGGCGGTTTCCGCCGGTTACATCAATCCCGAGGCGCGGCAGGAATTCTTCTCGCATATGGATGCGGCAAATATTGACCTGAAGGCTTTTACCCAGACGTTTTACAAGAAAATCTGTACCGGCGACCTGGACGCGGTTCTGGATACTCTGTGCTATTTGAAATATGAGACCGATGTCTGGTTCGAAATTACGACGCTTCTGATTCCCGGTGAAAACGATGGGGAGGAAGAACTGGAGGCACTTTCCTCCTGGGTCGCGGAAAACCTGGGAACCGACGTTCCGCTGCATTTCTCTGCCTTCCATCCCGATTACAAGATGATGGACAAACCGTCCACGCCGCTGGAAACCCTGGTTAAGGCCCATCGCATCGCGCGGGAGGCGGGGCTCCACTATGTCTACACTGGCAATGTGCATGATGAAAAACACGGTTCCACCTATTGTCCGGGCTGTGGCGAGAAGGTGATAGGGCGCGACTGGTATCAACTGACCCATTGGTCGGTGGGGCAGGGCGGTCATTGTACCCAGTGCGGTACGGCCATTCCCGGTGTGTTTGAAGGCAAAGCCGGGAACTGGGGGCGCAGACGGCGCCCGATCCGTCTGGCGGAATTTGCCGCACATCAATCCCGTCGGACGCAATAAACCTCCCGGGATGATCCCGGAATTCCCTGCATTTGTCATAAAGGCTTGCCTTGCCCAGACCCTGGGTCTGTGGCACATAACCCAACGATGAGTTTTACTTTTCCAATGGCGGATTTTCGCCGTTGGCTGCATTGCATGTGTTTTTGTTTTGGCAGGTGAAAATTTAATGTCTGGAAAAGTCAGAAAAGCGGTCTTCCCCGTTGCTGGCATGGGAACCCGCTTTTTGCCGGCGACCAAGGTTGTCCCGAAAGAGCTGTTGCCGGTCGTGGACAAGCCGTTGATCCAATATGTGGTGGAAGAAGCGGCGGCGGCCGGTGTGGAGGAGTTCATCTTCGTCACCAGCCGGGGCAAAGGGGCAATCGAGGATCACTTCGATATCGCCTATGAGCTTCATGCGACGTTGGAAGCGCGCGGCAAGGCAGAAGCCCTGACAATCCTTGACGACATTCTGAAAGAACCGGGCAAGATCAAATCCGTGCGCCAGATGAAGCCATTGGGCCTGGGGCATGCGGTCTGGTGCGCGCGTGATCTGATCGGCGACGAACCCTTTGCCGTCATGTCGCCCGACGATCTGGTCCTGACCAAGGGATCGTGCATCGGGGAATTGATCGAGGCGCATGAGCAGACCGGCGGCAATGTCGTGGCGGTAGAAGATGTACCGAGGGATCAGACGTCCCGCTATGGCATTCTGGATACGCCGAATGCTGCCGACCGGCTGGCGGTGGTTGAGGGGCTGGTGGAAAAACCGAAGCCGGAGGACGCGCCGTCTACCCTGTCGATCATTGGCCGCTATGTCCTGCTGCCGGAAGTTTTTGAGCATCTGTCCAAGCATGAGCGCGGGGCAGGTAACGAAATCCAGCTTACCGACGCCATGGCAAAAATGATCGGGAAATATCCGTTCCATGGCCTGCGTTTCGCGGGCGAGCGGTTTGACTGCGGCGACAAGCTGGGCTGGTTGCAGGCCAACATGGCCTATGCAATGGAACGGGATGATCTGGGTGATGGTGCGCGCGCGATCATTGACCGGTATAAGTGAATTTAGGGCGGTAGGGGCAATCGCCGGGGGCGTGGCCGCTTTGTCGGCAAGTTAAAGGAGTTAGGCGTAATGCGGATCGCCATGATTGGAACGGGATATGTCGGGCTTGTCTCCGGCGCATGCTTTTCCCAATTCGGCCATGATGTCATCTGTGTGGATGTGGACGAAAACAAGATCAGCAGGTTGAAGAAGGGTGAAATCCCCATCTATGAGCCGGGACTGGACAAGCTGGTGTCCGAGAATGCGGCGGCTGGCCGTCTTGCCTTCACAACGGATATCGCAGAAGGCCTGAAGGGCTGTGATGCGGTCTTTATTGCTGTCGGTACACCGACCCGTCCGGAAGATGGTCATGCGGACCTGAAATATGTCTTCGCCGCGGCGGAAGACATTGCCCGGAATATGGACGGCTATACAGTGGTCGTGGACAAATCCACCGTGCCGGTCGGTACCGCGCGCAAGGTTTATGAGCGGATCGCCCAAACAAATCCTGACGCGGATTTCGATGTGGTGTCGAACCCGGAGTTCCTGCGTGAAGGGGCGGCTATCGACGATTTCATGCATCCGGATCGTGTTGTGCTCGGTGGTGAAGGCGAACGCGCAATGTCGGTCATGCGTAAAATCTATGAGCCGATTGCCGCGGAAACCAAAATTGTCGAGACAGGCCTGGAATCGGCAGAGCTGATCAAATATGCAGCCAATGCGTTTCTGGCGGTGAAGATCAGCTTTATCAACGAGCTGGCCGATCTGTGCGAGAAGGTTGGCGGTAACGTTGGTGACGTCGCTGTCGGTATGGGCCTGGATAGCCGCATCGGGGAAAAATTCCTGCAGGCGGGGCCTGGCTACGGCGGTTCCTGTTTCCCGAAAGACACGCTGGCCCTTGCACAGACCGCAACCGCGCAGGGCGCGCCGGTGCGGATCGTTGAAACGGTAATCGACGTCAACAGCAGGCGGAAACGCGCCATGGCGGACCGTGTTGCGGAGGCTTGCGGCGGCAGCCTGTCGGGCAAGACCGTTGCTGTGTTGGGGGTGACGTTCAAGGCGGAAACCGACGATATGCGTGACAGTCCGGCCCTGGATATCGTGCCTGCCTTGCAGAATATGGGCGCGGTCGTGCGTGCCTATGACCCGCAGGGGATGGACGAGGCAGCCAAGCTTCTGAACGACGATGTGCAGTGGATGGCCGGGGCCGAGGAGGCAATGGGCGGCGCTGACGTTGCGGTTATCATCACTGAATGGCGCGAGTTCCGGGAACTGGATCTTCAGAAAGTTAAGTCTTTGCTGAAAGATCCGGTTATTGTGGACCTGCGTAATCTGTATGAGCCGGCTGACATGGTGGCGAGCGGTCTTCGTTATCACAGCATCGGCCGTCAGGCTGTCTGATCCGGTATTGGTACGATAGGCAGATAGATTAGGGGAGTTTGGGGTGGCTGTAGGACATCGTTTCGATTCAAGCATCCTTCGGGAATATGATATTCGCGGTATTGTCGGCAGGACCTTGTCTTCCTCCGACGCATTGGCGCTGGGGCGGACGCTCGGGACAATCGCGGCGGCCAGCAGTGGCCGCATTGCGGTTGTTGGCTATGACGGCCGTCTGACCTCGCCATCGCTGGAAGAAGAACTGTGCCGGGGGCTTGCAACGGCAGGGCTTTACGTCATGCGGATCGGGTTGGTCCCGACGCCCTGCCTCTATTTCGCGGCCAAGGCCCTGGATGCGGCGGTCGGTGTCATGGTGACGGGGTCCCATAACCCCCCGGAATATAACGGCTTCAAGATTGTCATGAACAACAAGCCGTTCTTTGGGCAGGAAATCCAGCGCCTTCGGGATTTGGCCTATCGCGGTGTCTGGGTCGAGAAAAACGGGGGCATCTTTGAAACGGATGCCATGGCGGCCTACACCACCCGTCTGGTCAAGGGGTTCAAGTCGAACCGGCGTCTGAAAGTTGCCTGGGACCCGGGCAACGGGGCGGCCTGTGAGGCGACGATGCGTCTGGCGCGTGGCCTGCCGGGCGAGCATGTCGTCATCAACGAAAAGGTTGATGGTACTTTCCCCAATCATCACCCCGATCCGACTGTCGAGAAGAACCTGGAACAGTTGAAGAAGACCGTTCTGGACGAAGGTTGCGACCTGGGAATTGCCTTTGACGGCGATGGTGACCGTATTGGCGTGATCGACGACAAGGCCCGTGTGATCTGGGGCGACCAGCTTCTGGCGCTTTATTCGCGGGAGGTCCTTGCCAAGATGCCGGGAGCGTCTGTCCTGGCCGACGTAAAGGCAAGCCAGGTGTTGTTTGATGAGGTCGCAAGGCTTGGCGGGCAGCCCGTCATGTGCCCGACGGGGCATTCCATCATCAAAAGCAAGATGGCGGAAACCGGAGCGCCGCTGGCGGGGGAGATGAGCGGCCATGTCTTCTTCGCGGACCGCTATTTCGGGTTCGACGATGCCCTTTATGCGGCTGTCCGCCTGATCAGTTTCCTGAGCGACCAGCCCAAGTCGCTGAGCGAGTTGCGCGATGAATTGCCCAATATGGTCAACACGCCGGAAATCCGCGTCGATGTATCGGAGGAACGCAAGTTCGCTGTGATCGATGAGATCAAGGAACGCCTGAAGGATCAACCGGTTGAGGTCAACGATACCGATGGCGTGCGCGTGAATGAAAACGGGGGCTGGTGGCTGATCCGTGCCTCCAACACGCAAAATGCCCTGGTCCTGCGTTGTGAGGCCAAAACGGAGGAGGTGCTGGCCACTTTGAAGGGCCGCGTCGTTGAGCAGTTGAAGCTGAGCGGGCTGTCTCAGATACCAGTTGAACTGGTTTGATTTAGAAAGCTACTAAACGAGTATTTGCCCTTCGGGGAAGCCGCGCCGGGTAAAATTGGCGCGGCTTTTTTAGTTTATGTCGTCCTAGAGGCAAAAACTTTTTTTTAATTGGACGTATCGTTAAAAAAACAATATAAAAGTCTACTAGTCGAGGATGGGGCGTATGGGATATTTTTTCCGACACGCGCCTTGTCGATTAAGCAGGGAGATCACTGAAATGTTCCACAAAACGATTAAGTCTGTCGCTTTGGCAGGCGTCGCTGCACTGGCGTTTACCGGTGCCGCGCAGGCTGCGGACCCCGCAAGCTGTAAAGATGTTACATTCTCTGACGTAGGTTGGACCGATATCACGGCGACGACCGCGACCACGAGTGTTGTGCTTGATGCACTGGGCTATGCCCCGGAAGCTAAGGTTTTGAGTGTTCCTGTCACGTATAAGAGCATGGAAAACGGCGATATCGACGTGTTCCTCGGGAACTGGATGCCGTCCATGGCGGGTGATGCAGAGCCGTATTTCAAAAAAGGGTCGGTTGAAAAGCTGTCCCAACCGAACCTGGTTGGCGCAAAATACACCCTGGCTGTGAACAAGGCTGCCGCAGATGCCGGCCTGAAGGATTTTGCTGACATCGCAAAATTCAAGGACCAGCTGGATGGCAAGATCTACGGGATCGAGCCGGGCAACGATGGTAACCGTCTGATCCAGGATATGATCGACAAGGGTGCTTTCGGCCTGAAAGGTTTCGAGGTCGTGGAAAGCTCTGAGCAGGGGATGCTGTCTCAGGTTCAGCGCGCCAGCAAGCGCGGTGAAATGGTTGTGTTCCTGGGTTGGGAACCGCATCCGATGAATTCGAATTTCGACCTGACCTATCTGTCTGGCGGTGACGACTATTTCGGCCCGAATTATGGCGGTGCCGAGGTCTACACCAATGTCCGCAAGGGATATCTGGATGAATGCCCGAACCTGGGCAAGCTGCTGACGAACCAGAAATTTACCCTGGCTCTGGAAAACGAAGTCATGGGTTCTATTCTGGACGAGGGTGAAGACCCGAAAGATGCTGCGACTGCATGGCTGAAAGCACATCCGGCCATTCTGGACGGTTGGATGGAAGGCGTGACCACCATGGACGGTGGTGATGGCCTGGCTGCTGTCAAAGGCCACCTGGGCCTCTAAGGCAAAGCCTTAACAGAGCCGGCCGGATCATGCCTTTATTTCGATCCGGCCGGCTTTATTTTAATTAGCCTATAATAAACAAAAAATTTGCTTCTCCTAGAAACTGCGACCCCAACGGGAGAGAACGATGGACGCGCTGTCAGATTTCACAATTCCGAAAATTCCGATCGGCAAGGGCATGGAATATGTCGTCGACAAGTTGGACCAGTACTTTTTCTGGTTCTTCGAGGCGATCCGTGTGTCGCTGGAATTTCTCACGAATAACCTGGCAGAAGTCCTGCTCTGGTTCCCTAGCTGGTTGCTGATCATTGTGGTTGCTGCTGGTGTCTATAAGCTGCACAAATCCTGGATACTGGCGCTTCTGACGCTTTTGGGGCTGCTCTTCACAGTTAACCAGGGGTACTGGGAAGAAACCGTCTACACCATTACCCTGATTATCTGGGCAACGGTGGTTTGCGTGGTGATTGGCGTGCCTTTGGGGATTGCCGCGGCGCACCGGCCAAAGCTCTGGATGGTGTTGCGTCCCATTCTGGACATGATGCAGACTATCCCGACCTTTGTTTACCTTATTCCGGCCCTGATTTTCTTCGGTCTGGGCATGCCGTCCGGCCTGATCGCAACGGTCATTTTCGCCGTGCCCGCGCCGATCCGCCTGACATATCTGGGTATATCATCTGCGCCGACACAGTTGATCGAGGCCGCGGAAAGCTTTGGTGCGACCAAGCGTCAGTTGCTTTGGAAAGTTGAGATTCCACATGCCATGCCGACCATTATGGCGGGCGTGACGCAATGTATCATGCTGTCATTGTCGATGGTTGTGATCGCCTCCATGGTTGGGGCTGATGGTCTGGGTATTCCGGTTCTGCGCGCGCTGAACACGGTGAATGTGGCGAAGGGTTTCGAAGCTGGTCTGGCGATCGTTGTGGTCGCGATCCTGATGGACCGGATCTGCAAACGGCCTGGCCGCAAAGACGGGGAGTAAGGGGTAATGTCTGTGAATGAAAATCCCGTTGCCGTTTCCTTCCGCAATGTCGACATCATCTTTGGTGACGCACAGGCGGAGGCGGTCCAGATGCTGGACGACGGCCATACGCGGTCCGAAATCCTGGAAACGACCGATGCCGTTCTCGGGGTTGCGGATGCCAGCATTGATATTCATGAGGGTGAAATCTGCGTCCTGATGGGCCTGTCGGGGTCGGGCAAGTCCACGCTGTTGCGCGCGGTCAACGGCCTGAACAAGGTCACCCGGGGCAAGGTGCTGGTACAGGATGCGGACCGTCAGGTAGATATCGCCTCCTGTGATTCCCAGACCCTGCGCCATATGCGCATGGAACGCATCTCCATGGTTTTTCAGCAGTTCGGCCTGCTGCCCTGGCGCACGGTTGAGGAAAATGTCGGGCTGGGTCTGGAACTGGCAGGCATGCCGCTGGAAAAGCGCAAGTCGATTATTCATGAAAAACTGGAGCTGGTCGGCCTTGCACCGTGGAAGGATAAATACGCTCACGAGCTGTCCGGTGGGATGCAGCAGCGTGTCGGCCTTGCGCGTGCCTTTGCCACCGACGCGGATATCCTGCTGATGGACGAGCCGTTCTCCGCGCTTGACCCGCTGATCCGTAACCAGTTGCAGGACTTCCTGCTGGACCTGCAGAAGAACCTGAACAAAACGATCATCTTCGTCAGCCATGATCTGGATGAGGCCCTGAAGCTGGGCAATCATATCGCGATCATGGAAGAAGGCCGGATCGTCCAGTATGGCGAGCCGGAGGATATCGTCCTTAACCCGGCCAATGAATATGTGGCCGAATTCGTTGCCCATATGAACCCGCTGAACGTCCTTCAGGGGTCCAGCTTCATGACGCCGCTGGCGGACCTGAAGCGTGATGGTGATGACGTGGTTCTCGATGCAAAAGGTCATTACCGGGTCAAGCTGAATGGCGGTGATATCCCTGTCTCGGCCAGTTTTGACGGAAAAGAAGCCCGGATTGTCGCTTGCGATGACGACACGGAAGTGAATACTCTTGCCGACGATGTTCTCGTGATGGCACCGGCCAGCATGAAAATGCGCTGGAATATTGAAATCCGTCACCATACCGGTTGGCCGGTATTGGTTATGGATGGCGACCAGATGGTTGGCGTTGTCGGGGACGATGAAATTTACGGCGGCATTCTGCGGCAAAGCAGTCTGGGCCAGGATAACGGTAAGTAGGATACTCCATGACCATCAAGGCGGTTCTTTTCGACAAAGACGGCACTTTGGTTGACTTTCATAAAACGTGGATGCCGCCCTGTTGGGCGGCAGCGCGTTTTTTTGCGGCCAATGATGAAGACCTGGCGCGGGAACTGATGATCCTGGGCGGGCTTGATCCGGAGACGGGCCGTATGAAATCAGGCTCGCTTTTGGCGGCGGCGAACAATCATGAAATCGTCGAGGGCTGGCTGCCGCTGGCGCCTTTCCGTCAAACCGATGACCGGGCCGCCCTGGTGCATGAAGTCAATCAGATTTTCATGCTGGAAGGGTTGAAGAATGCTGCGGTGGTTACCGACCTGAACGTTCTGTTCGACAAGTTGGAAGCGATGAACTGCCGTCTGGGGGTCGCCACCATGGACAGCGAAGAGGCCGCCCTGCGGTCGCTTTCAGAGTTCGGCGTGAAAGACCGGTTGGACTATATCGCGGGCTATGATTCCGGCCATGGCAGCAAACCTGGGCCGGGCATGGTTCACGGCTTTGCGGACAAGCTGGACCTTGATACGTCCGAAATCCTGGTTGTCGGCGACAATCTTCATGACCTGCATATGGGCCGGTCTGCCGGGGCGGGGATGGTTGTCGGTGTGTTGACCGGGACCAGCCTGCGCGAAGACCTGACCGCCGATGCCGACCATGTGCTGGACAGCATTGAGGGTCTGCCTGAGTTGCTGGCCGGTTAGTTTATATCCAATCCCGCCAGGGTCGGCCTGCCGTCGCCTTCCGAGATCAGGATGCTGTCCGGTGGCACTTCCTTCCAGGTCTGGCTTTCTTCCGTGACCGGTTCGGACATGACCGTCAAGCCGCCTTTCTCATCACAGTAATAAAGCGACGGCGGGCGGTCATCGGTTGAATAGCGCACGGCATAATAGCGGCTGCCATCGGTAAAGGCCGCGGTCATGCGGAAGGGCAGCTTGATGTCATAGTCGCCCATCAGGCCCCGAATCTCGTTGATAGTTTCACGCGTTGCGGTAACCGGATCATCGTCCAGGCCGTTACTCAACAACATGAAGAAAATTGCCTCGCTATCGGTCGTACCTTTGCGGCAGTGATAAGTTTCGTCGGGAATTCGGTTTTCCATTGCACGGCGCAGGCGGTGATAGTCGCCGACCTGACCGTTATGCATGAACATCCAGCGTCCATGGCTGAAGGGATGACAGTTGGCACGGCTGGTGGCGGTGCCAGTGGAGGCCCGTACATGGGCGAAGAAATTCGGTGATTTGATTTGGCGGGCGAGACTGCGCAGGTTGCCGTCATTCCAGGCGGGCAGAATTTCGTGATAGGTGCCAGGGATATTGCGTTCGCCGAACCAGCCGACCCCGAATCCGTCGCCATTGGTCGGCGTTTTGGCCTCATGCGCCTGCAGGCTCTGATCAATCAGGGAATGTTTCGGCGTGTAAAGCAGGTCTTCGAGGAATATCGCTGGGCCACGATAACTCAGCCAACGGCACATGATACGGCTACTCTCTTCGCAAGGATATGAAACGATAGGAAGATAGTGATGCGCCTGGCCGTATGGCTTGTCAATTCTCCACTTTGTAGGGAGACATTTCCATCAAATGGGCCATGAGGTGGCGCTCCTCGGCCTTTTCCTGATCGAAATAGCTGTCGACGGCGTCACTGAAACCGGCATCCGGGAACCAATGGGCGGAATAGGTGCGCACCGGCAGGTAACCGCGCTGGATTTTATGTTCGCCCTGGGTGCCCGCTTCGACCCAGTCGAGCCCCTGTTCGATTGCATAGTCGATGGCCTGATAATAGCAGGCCTCGAAATGCAGGAACTTATAATAGTCGCCGTCACAGCCCCAGTTCCGGCCATAGAGGCGGTGCTTGCCCTTCAGGTTGAGCGCACCCGCGATGGGCAGGTCGTCCAGATAGGCCATGACCAATACCACATTATCGGCGAGGCGCTCCTGAAGCAGGTCGAAGAAGGGGCGGCGCAGATAGGGGGCACCCCATTTCCTGTCATAGGTGTCGATGTAAAAGCGGTAGAAGTAGTCCCAGTCGTTGGGTGTAATGTCGTCGCCGGAAAGCGCGGTCAGCTCAATGCCGCTGTCCTGCAGTTTCGCGCGTTCCTTGCGGATCGACTTGCGCTTGCGGCTGCTCAGCGCCCCCAGAAAATCATCGAAACTTTGATAGTCGTGGTTTTCCCAGTGATACTGGTGTCCGTGGCGGATCAGGAAGCCCAGCTCTTGCAGAAACGGAACATCCTCGCCCGGCAGGAAGTTGATATGGACGCTGGAAATGCTGTAGCGGTCCGCGACCTGAACCAGTCCGCTGACCAGTCCCTTGACGATAAGGCGGCGGTCTTCATTCGGATGCACAAGGAAGCGTGGGCCGGGAACAGGCGTGAAGGGCACAGCGCTCAACAGTTTCGGATAATAGCGGCCTCCGGCGCGTTCATAGGCATCCGCGATGGCATAGTCGAAAACATACTCACCATGGGAATGCCCCTTCACATAAAGTGGCATTGCGCCAAGCAGCCGTCCAGCGGCGTCCCGCAGGGTGAGGTGTTGAGGCAGCCAGCCGCTTTCCGCGCTGACGGAACCACTATCCTCCAGGGCGCTTAGAAAGGCATAGGTGACAAAGGGGTTATCGTCGCCAGCACATCTATCCCATTCCATCGAATCGATAGCGGAAATCCGGTCGAACGTCTGTAATGTAAGTTCCTCGGAACCGTCTGGCATGGTTGGCTTTCCTGTGCTTGCCCTGCAAAGATGTGGCCCCTCCATTGACAGGGGTCAACCCTTCCCTTATTGTGATCACAAAATTATACATTTGTATAACAAGCCTGATCGGACAGGTGGGAGACTAACATGGCGGATAAGAGTTACGACGCAATTGTCATCGGCGCCGGGCATAACGGCCTGACCTGTGCGGGCTATCTGGCGCGTGCCGGATTGACGGTGAAAGTGGTTGAGGCACGCGACAAGGTCGGCGGTGCCGCGGTCACCGAAGAATTCCATCCGGGCTTTCGCAATTCTGTCTTTTCCTACGTTGTCAGCCTGCTGAACCCCAAGGTCATTCGTGATCTGGAACTGCATAAGCATGGCTTGCAGATAATTGACCGGACCGGCGGCAGTTTCAGTGCGTTGGATGTGGATAACTATCTGTGGATGTGCCGCGACCAGGAACGCGCCAAGAAGGAACTGGCCAAATATTCCAAGGAAGATGCGGCGGTCTGGGATGAGTTTGACGCCCGTCTGGTGGAAATCGCCGAATTGCTGCGCGATGTGGCGCTGGAAACGCCGCCCAATATCGGTGGTGGCTGGGGTGATTTGTGGACGTTGCTGGGTGTTGCCAACAAGTCCCGTAAATTGTCGCCGCAGCAACAGGCAACGCTGATTGAACTGATGACCATGTCCATTGGTGACTATCTGGACAAATGGTTCGAAGGCACGGCGATCAAGGGCGAGTTGGGTTTTGAAGGTGTGATCGGAAACTTTGTCAGCCCATATCAGGCAGGGTCAGCCTATGTATTGCTGCATCATGTATTTGGTGAGGTGAATGGCAAGACCGGTGCCTGGGGCCATGCCAAGGGCGGTATGGGGGCAATTACCCAGGCCATGGCGAAATCCGCCGAGTCCGTCGGCGTCGATATCGAGGTGAACGCGCCGGTCAAGCAGGTTCTGACGGAAAAGGGCAAGGCGGTCGGTGTGGAACTGGCGGATGGCCGCGTGATCCGGGCGAAACTGGTTTCCTCCAACCTGAACCCGAAACTGCTCTTCACGCAGTTGGTCGACGACGGCCTGTTGCCGCGCGAATTCAACCGGCGTATGCGTAGCTGGCGCAGCCAGTCCGGCACCTTCCGCATGAATGTGGCGTTGAGTGAGTTGCCGAAATTCCCGACCTTGGCAGGGGAGGAAAACCCTGCACAGTTCCTGAACGGGACGGTCAATGTCTGCCCGTCGCTGGACTATATCCAGAATGCCTATGATGATGCGCGCAAGGTCGGCTGGGCGCAAAAGCCGGTGATCTCAATGTGCATTCCGTCGACCATCGACGATACGCTGGCGCCTGAAGGTTGCCATGTGGCCAGCATGTTCTGCCAGCATTTCAACCCGGACCTGCCGGATGGCAAGAGCTGGGACGATGTGAAGGAGGATGTGGCCGATCTGATCATCGATACGATGAATGAGCGCGCGCCGAACTTTAAGGCCTCCGTGGTTGGCCGCCAGATCAATTCGCCGCTGGATATCGAGCGCAAGCTCGGCATGCTGGGCGGCGATATCTTCCACGGGGCGCTGCATCTGGATCAGCTTTATTCCATGCGCCCCGCACCGGGCTATGCCGATTACCGCAGCCCGATCCCGGGCCTCTACATGTGCGGGTCCGGCACTCATCCGGGTGGCGGGGTATCGGGGTTGCCGGGCCATAATGCTGCCCGCGAAATCCTCAAGGATGTTAAACGTCGGCGTGTTTGACGTCCTTATTTTGGGGGAGGAGAAACGGCACTGTACCCTGACGCAGTGCCGTTTTCTTTTGGGGTATTTATTTACCTTGATCCGAATGTATGTTCACTATATGTTCCTCTGCGAAAGTCAAAGGAAGGGGAAAGTGGATGATCAAGGGAAGTTGCCTCTGCGGCAAAGTGGCGTTCGAGATTTCGGGCAAACCCTATTCGTTGAGTTATTGCCATTGTTCCAGGTGCCGAAAAGCGGCGGGTGTCTTCTCGGCGGTTCTGGTTGGTAAGGGAAGTGATCTTCGAATCACGCAGGGCGAGGACGCAATCGCCAGGCTAACACCCGGGCCCGACTGGAAATTCGAACGCTGTTTCTGCAAGGACTGCGGCACGTCGCTGGGCGATTTGGAGACCGGTGACATCTATGTGGTGGCGGCCTCTGCCTTGGATGACGACCCGGGCATCCGCCCCTCGGCCCATATCCACACGGCCTCGAAACCGGCCTGGTATGAGATCGACGACGACCTGAAGAAATTCGAGGGGGATTATATCCCCGACCCGCAAGACTAGTGGGCGCGAGTGCCAATATTATTGGTTTTGGGTGATTGCTGCGGTTTCGAAGTCGTTGATCATCTGTCCGATGCGAATGATTTCGTCCTCATTGAATATGGTCTGACTCGTATCATTCAGATATTCGATCAGCAGATAATATTCGGTTTCATCGGTAATCACCCCTCGGGCCAGAATGGCACGCGCGGCTGCTCCTGGATGTTGGATATCCTCGAAATAGTTCCGACCGGTTCTGTTCTTGTAGAAGGCCGGGAAGTCTATGAGAGTGGACAGCCCGTTTTGTTGCGCCTGTTCCAAGGCAATGGAATGGTTGTTAATGGCCTGTTGAAGACTTGCGATTGTATCGCTTGCCGTCATTTTACGATCTTGAATGGCTGCTTGAATTTCCGCTCCTGTAGGGATGAGGGCCCTGCGGTCGGCGGATTGCTCCTCTCGCAACATATATTCTCTGATCACGTCAAAGATTTCCGAGAGACGGGCCAGTTCAGCTTGCATCTGTTCTTTTGTTCTTCTTACAACCATGTCTTGCTTCTCTTGTTGCGGGGGTGTGCTGTCTTGCGAGTAACCAAGAGGTGAAAATGGCAAAGGCGCCAGGAGACATACTCCCAGCGCCAAGAAAAGGTTACCCCAATATTTGGGCAACGGTCTTACTCGACCTCGATGATCGCGTCGATTTCGACCGCCACATTCAGCGGCAGGGAGCCTGCGCCCATGGCGATACGGGTGTGTTTGCCTTTTTCAGCGAAGATTTCGCCCATCAGGTCGGACGCGCCGTTGATCACTTTCGGATGCGCGTCGAAATCGGTCGGGCAATTGACGAAACCGCTCAATTTTACAATGCGCTTGATTTTGTCCAGATCACCCAGGGCGTCTTTCGCCTGCGCCAGGATGTTCAGCGCACAGACGCGGGCTGCTTCCTGACCTTCCTCGATCGAATAGTCCTGGCCGACCTTACCCTGGAATTTCACTTCGCCGTTCCAGAAGGTGATCTGACCCGCGACAAACAGCAGGTTACCGGCCTGGTAATGCTGAACATAGGAACCCGCAGGTGCAGGTGCGTCCGGCAGTTCCAGTCCCAGTTCCTTGATGCGCGCTTCGATTTGACCGGCCATGATCTGGCTCTCCCTAAATATTTGATTGAATTGCCCGGCGACTATACCCATCCGGTCTGTGCACGTCCATTTGTGATGGCGACGAAAACGCAACTTTATGCGCTGCTCTTTTCAATTGCGCAAAGCCCTGCTATGCCTGAGTTATACGAAGGGGGAAGAGCGATAAGGAGACGCTACGTGGAGCGTATTGAAGGTGTTCTGAATCTCACCCGTGCAGATGATGCCGGCCTGCTGCCGCAGACCCCGGTCCTTCTCGATTCCCCTCATAGCGGTACGGCCTATCCTGAGGATTTCGGTACTGCTGTTGATCTTGATCTGCTGCAGTGCATGGAAGACGCCTTTGTCGATCGCCTGTTCGGGGCGGGGCCGGAAAAAGGGGCCTCTCTTCTGGCGGCTGAATTTCCACGCAGTTATATCGACCCCAACCGCGCGTCGGACGATCTGGACTGGCGTCTGATGAACAGCGCCTGGCCGGGTAATCTGAAGCCGACGGAAAAGACCCGTCTGGGGCATGGGCTGATCTGGCGAACATGCCCCGGTGAGAAGCCGATGTATGAACGCCTGTTGACCGTGAGCGAAGTCCAGGCGCGGATCGAAAACTACTGGAAACCCTATCATGAGGCCCTGGAAGGGGAGCTGGCGCGGCTATTCAGCCTGTTCGGCGGGGTCTGGCATGTGAACTGCCATTCCATGCCTGCCGCCAGCAGTCCCTTTGTTGCCGGGGCCGTCGGTGGGCGGCGGGCGGATATCGTTCTGGGAGACCGGGACGGACGAAGCTGCCATCCTGCCTTTACGGCCTTTGTCCGGGAATGGTTCGAGGCACGCGGATATAAGGTGCGGGTGAATAATCCCTATAAGGGGGCGGAACTGGTGCGCGTCTGCGGGCAGCCGGAATTCAATCGTCACAGCCTTCAGGTGGAGATCAACCGGGCAATCTACATGGACGAGCAGAAACTTGTCCCCACCCGTAATTTCGGTGCCCTGCAGCGGGACCTGACGCAGTTAATCTCCGATATCTGCGGCTTTGCGCTGTCCGAATGCCATCAGGCGGCTGCGGAATAGATCAGCCGCTGCCTGCGATATACTCGCGCATGGCGCTTGCCTCGTTTTCCAGATCATCGATGCGGCCCTTGACTACGTCGCCGATGGAGATGATGCCGCAAAGCGCCCCGTCCTTCATGACCGGCATATGACGGAAGCGGCCATCAGTCATGGTGCGCATGATGGCATCCGTGCTGTCTTCCGGTTTGCAGGTCATAACATCCGATGTCATCAATTTGGTGGCCGGTTGATCCAGCAATGCAGCTCCTTCCAGGCCCAGGCCGCGCGTAACGTCGCGTTCGGACAGGATGCCCACCAGACTGCCGTTTTCGTCCAGAACAACCGCAGCGCCGATTTTATGGTCGCACAAAACCTTCACGGCATCCGCGACAGTACAGCCAGCGGGGATTGAGATGATTTTGTCTCCCTTGTTCTTCAACAGGTCGGCAACTCTCATGGACATCTCCCTAATCTGAATTGCAATCTATCTAAGCATGACAACTTGCATTGACTTTGTCTATTGAAGAAGGAAGATCAGCCAATGAAATCAGACGGGAAGGGAAAGTGAATGTCTCTAATTGAGACCGAAAGGCTGACGATGCGCGAGATATCGCCGTCGGACGCACCCTTTGTCCTCGCCCTTTTGAACGAGCCGTCTTTTATCAAAAATATCGGTGACCGTAATGTAGGTGACCTGAAATCTGCGGAGTTTTATATCCGCGACCGGGTGCTGGCCAGCTACAAGGAGCATGGATTTGGCATGTATCTGCTGGCGCTAAAAGGCGACCCGAAGACAGCCATCGGTCTTTGCGGTCTGGTCAAACGCCCCAGTCTGGATTACCCGGATATCGGCTATGCCCTGTTCCCGGACTACTGGGGGCAAGGCTATGCCCGCGAGGCTGCCTCGGCGGTGCTGAACTACGGCCGGAAACAGCTTAAACTGCGGGTTATTGTTGGTATTACCAATCCGGACAACCAGGCGTCCGGCCGGGTGCTGGAAGCAATCGGCCTTACCTTTCAAAAAATGGTGACGTTGGACGGCGGGATAATTAACCGTCTCTACATGTGACAATCAGGGCTGCTCGCGGGTGAAAACCCAATCGCTGTCATTGGACAGGTCCGGGCGGTACTGGTAGCCACCTGTGGTGAAATCCTTTATGCCTTCCGGCGTTTCCAGGCGGTTTTCGATCACATAGCGGGCCATCATGCCCCGCGCACGCTTGGCAAACATGCCCAGTACCTTGGCCTGGCCTGCCTTGATTTCCTTGAAAACGGGCGTGATCACCCGGCCCACCAGCTTTTTCGGGCGGACCGCCTTGAAATATTCGTTGGACGCGCAGTTGATCAGGGTTTTGTCCTGCTGGCTCTCCAGTGCCTCGTTGATTGCATTGGTGATGATGTCGCCCCAGAAGCTGTAAAGATCGCTGCCCCGGTCATTTTGCAGACGCGTGCCCATTTCCAGGCGATAGGGCTGCATCAGGTCGAGCGGACGCAAAAGCCCGTAAAGGCCGGACAGGATACGGAAATGATTCTGCGCGAAGGCAAAGTCCTCTTCACTCAGACTGGAGGCGTCCAGACCGACATAGGTATCCCCGCTAAAGGCAAGGGCGGCCTGTTTGGCATTGCCCAGATCAAAGGGTTGGGAGAAGGCCTGATAACGCTGATAGTTCAGGTCGGCCAGCGTATCACTGATTTTCATCAGGCGACCGAGGTCTGCGCGGGTCAGCTTGCGCGCCACGTCGATCAGTTCTTCGGAATGATCCAGGAAATCCGGTTGGCTGTGCGTCTCGAACGGGGCCAGGTCTTCGAAATTCAGTTTCTTGGCCGGGGAGACAACTACCAGCATGGGGCTTTCCTTCTCTTTGCGAATCCTGTCTATCTTGGAACAGATGGAAATAGTCGATTCGGACCGAATGGTCCAAGGGAAATACCTAGGGAGTAAATCATGGCTGTAAAGGTTTATGGGTTGAAAAACTGCGATACCTGTCGCAAGGCGCGCAAATGGCTGGACGCGGATGGGGTGGAACACAGCTTTCATGATGTCCGCGCCGATGGCCTGGCTGCGGACGAGCTGGACGCCTGGGTGAATGCACTTGGCTGGGAGGCATTATTGAACCGGCGCGGCACCACCTGGCGTGGCCTGCCTGAGGAAGTGAAGGAAGGCGTGAATGAAGCCAAAGCGACGGCGTTGATGCTGGAGCATCCGGCACTCATCAAACGTCCGGTCTTTGACCTTGGGGGCGATTATGTCCTGGGCTTTACCGCCAAGCAGCAGGATGAGCTGAAGTCGAAACTCTAGGGAAAAGCCGGGCGAATGCCCGGCTTTCTCCGTCAGGCCCGGTCGACCCGGAAGGCATAGCAGCCGCGTTTGGCGTTATGCACATGTAGATAGGAAACCTGTTCGTCTCCAAAGAAACGTTCAATCAATCCCTCCAGCTCATCGCCAATCACGATATCCGCATCACAAATCAGGTCTTCATCGTCATAGGCGCGTACGGACAGCATCCGCCCCTTGGCGACTTCCGGCAGTTCATTGATGAATTCAGCGGGTTCCATATCAGTTTCCCGGACAAAGATCGGGCCGCCCGATTTATACGGGGAGTGGGCGGGCTGATGGTCGAAATTCACGAGCAGGATATTCTCGCCAAGGGGGGCGTTGACGAGGCTGACCCGGCAAGGGTAGCCGTCATCATCGACCACATAACGGCGCATGCCGCGTTTTTTCAGTTCTTCATTGCTCAGATTGAAATAGGGCTTGAATGGATTGAGGGTGATGCCGGTGGCGCGGTAATTCATGGAAAATACTCCTGAAGGCAGTGTTCGCTATGCCGTCAATCTGGGGCAGATCGGGTGGGTAACCCACCCGATCCTTGTGATAGTCGCAGATTTTAGAGTTGGTTGTGGTTTCCTCCTGTTGCTGCCGTGATGAGCGCGTCGGCATCATCGACCTCCGGCAGGGCAACCCTGATCCGCATGCCGTTGTGAACAGGCCGCCTCAAGGGGCGTTTCCCGTCGGCCTGAATGACTATATGTCCCGCTTTAGTCATGGCCTGAACCTGATTGCGCGGCAGGTTTAGTTCCGTTGCAAGAAGCCGGTCCAGACGGATGGACGCCTTTTGCAGGGCACAGGTTATCTCCAGCACGGCGGCATTGGCTGAGGCATTCAGGACCGTTTTGTTTATGGCCATATCGCTGAATTCCTCGATTTTCTTCACCTGCCGTTGCAGGCTTGCGAGGTCAAAGGCGAGGTGGCGTGCCGTTTCCCGGTTATTGCTCATCAGGCGCTGCAACTGTGCGGGATCAATGGCGTGGATGGGTGTCCGCTCCATGATGGGGCGGTTCCAGCTATTGCCGCATATGACACAACGATAGATCAGCCATATATCGAGGCGTTTGCCATTGGCATTGACGCGGATCTTGTCACTGCTTTGAAAGGGGCTTTGAGTGCCGCAGTGGCTGCAATGCAGCCAGGGACGCGGTGCATGAAGGGCGGAAATCGTCCAGCAGACGGACAGAATAGAGGACATGTCTTGGCCTTCCCTTGGGGAAGCTCATCAAGACGGCGGTCAGGGCATAAAGCCCCCATGCAGACGCAGTGTGGCAATAGGAGTGTGATTGTGAAATGGAAGCGGCCCGCCATGAGGCGGACAGAGACAGCCATGCCATACCGGTCTCGAATCGCCACCATGAAGAGCGTACACACGATCATTCACGGACCCTGCCGTTGGCAGGCCGTGTTCATTTGGTGAAACTGGTGAGACCGGTGATTACGTTGGCAAAGCTTTTAAGCCTGGAAAGTTGAAGACAGCCTTTTATAGCGAGTACAACTTTAAATAGCAATGGCCGGGGTGCCGCTACAGTTTTGCCCGGCGCGGCTTGTCATGACGGCCCATATATTCAGGCGGCTGTTTGCGCACCCATTTGACGAATTTGACGATTTCCGGATGCTCCCGGCAGGCCTCTGCCGTGTTGTAAAGGGTGGCCAGCGTCCGCTCGTCAAAGAGATTGTGCAGCTTTTTATGGCAGATGCGATGCAGATAGGACCAATCCGCACCGCCTTCGCGCCTGGGAATCCAGTGATGCCGATCAACCGACGGACCGGCGATCATGTCACGGCCGCAGATCGGGCAGGGCCCGAGGTTGCCCCCGGCGGCGCTGTTGTCAGATTGCGATGACGCCTTCGGCATGGATTTTCTCAAACCGGCTTTTGCCGTCATCGGGACCGTTGTCCGCTAGCCCTACGGACGACCGCTCACCGGCCTGAACCGGCGACAACAGCATCCCGCGCAGCATCAGGCTGGGCTGTTCGTCATGGGCCTCGATACTGATCAGATCCCTGCCAGCGTCGTACCAGGCATCGAACTGGCTGTATTGGCGGGAGACGTCGCCGGATTTGGTTTCGATTTCACCCTGCATGCAAAGGGTCAGCGACGGCCCCATCAGGCGGTGCGGCGGCAGGCTGTCTCCCGGCGGCAGACCAAGGCTTTCACAGCGGAACAGATAGTCCCGATCTTCATCCAGGTTGAGATGCCCGCTCCCCAGAAGGCGGGAGGTGACGCCCGCGCCTTCGATCTCATCTTCGTCGTCGGCGCGACACAATTCCCAACGCCACACGACTGCGCCGTCATGACCGGTGGTCACATAGGTCAGACCGGGACAGACAGCGGCCTCCTGGCGAAGAACCGACCCGATTTCGCCCAGACCGGCAGACCCCTGGATGCAGAACAGCAGGCGGTTGGAACCGCCCGTCATATATTCAGCCCAGGCGCCGGGGCTGTAACTGTCTTCATACAGGCTTAGTCGAAATGCGGTCATTGTCCGTCACTGTCCGTTTCATCTACGTGCAAAAGAAAAACCCTCACCCGGCCAAAGCACGGGTGAGGGCGCGTTTTAACCGCTTATGGCTTAGATGTCACCCATGCAGAGGTATTTGACCTCGACCCATTCATCCAGGCCGTAATGGGAACCTTCGCGGCCGATGCCGGATTCCTTCACACCGCCAAAGGGCGCGACTTCGGTCGACAGGATGCCACTGTTGACGCCGACCATACCATATTCCAGGCCCTCGGACACGCGCCAGCAGCGCCCGATGTCCCGGCTGTAGAAATAGGCGGCCAGACCAAAGGGTGTGTCGTTGGCCATCTTGATGGCTTCCTCGTCGGTCTCGAAGCGATAGATCGCGGCGACCGGGCCGAAGATTTCCTCGTTTGCGATATCCATCTTGGTGCTGACTTCCGTTAGGATGGTCGGTTCATAGAAATTGCCGCCCAGGTCATGGGCCTTGCCGCCGACAACCGTTTTGGCACCGCAGGATTGTGCGCTTTGCACCAGACGGTCAACCTTGTCGACAGCCGCATCATTGATCAGCGGGCCGACGAAAACGCCGTCTTCCACACCATTGCCAACCTTGAAGGCCGCGACCTTTTCAGTGAGGCGTTTGACGAATTCATCGTAGACACCGTCCTGAACCAGGATGCGGTTGGCACAGACACAGGTCTGACCCGCATTGCGGAATTTGCAGGCAATCGCCCCTTCGACCGCCTTGTCCAGGTCGGCGTCGTCAAAAACGATGAAAGGTGCGTTGCCACCCAGTTCCAGGCTGACCTTCTTCACCGTGCCGGAGGCCTGTTGCATCAACAGCTTGCCGACGGCGGTGGAGCCGGTGAAGCCGATCTTGCGGACTTTCGGGTTGGTGGTCATCTCATGGCCGATTTCCTGGCTCATGTCGCGGTCGCCGGTGACGACGGACAATACACCGGCGGGCATGCCGGCCCGTTCGGCGAGTTCCGCCAGTGCCAGCGCGGAAAGCGGGGTCGCCTCCGCCGGTTTCACCACCTGGGTACAACCCGCGGCCAGCGCCGGGGCGGCCTTGCGGGTGATCATTGCTGCGGGGAAGTTCCACGGCGTGATGCCTGCGGTGACGCCGATGGGTTCCTTGACGACGACCAGACGGGTGTCGGCCCTATGGGTCGGGATGGTTTCGCCATACATGCGCTTGGCCTCTTCGGCGAACCATTCGGCAAAGGAGGCGGCATAGGCAATTTCACCGGCGGCTTCGGCCAGCGGCTTGCCCTGTTCCGCCGTCATGATGGCCGCCAGGTCATCCTGGTTTTCCATCATCAGGTCGTACCATTTACGCAGGACTTTTGCGCGTTCCTTGGCGGTCTTCTTGCGCCAGGCGGTCAGGGCCTCTTCGGCGGCATCGATGGCGCGGCGGGTTTCCACCTGGCCGCATTTTGCTACTTCGGCAATGGTTTCACCGGTCGCCGGATTGACGACGGGGAAGGTCTCGCCGCTATCGGAATCAACCCAGGTTCCGTTGATGTATGCCTGGGTTTTGAAAAGGCTCTGGTCATTCAGTTTCATATACTTGCTCCCTTGGTCCGTCGATACCGGCAGAGGCTGAGAAATTCGTTCCTTTATCTGAGGTACGACGAAGTTTGGTGCCGGGCAACCAAAATGTGATCAAATTTTTTGTGCCGCCCTGGACCTAGTGTCGGACATATGTTCGGCGAGGTCAAAGTCCTTGGTTGCCGGACCGTCTTTTTCAAAGCCGCGCAGATGGAAAGTGCTTTCGGCGGGGCTGATTTCCGCGGCAAGCCGGGTGTCGCCGTTCAACACGGGCGGAATGGCCCAGGAAAAGGTTTTTTCAGGGGGGAGGGGTGTTGATGCAAGGCAGGTGGCGCGCCCGGGGCTGTCTGCGCCACGGGCGGTTGCACGCTGGCTGTATGCCTCCCAATGGTTGGCGGCAACCGCATCGCCATTGCGCAGGCGGAAGCTATGTTCCATGCGTTCAATGACACAGCATTCGCCGGGTTTCACACCCACCAGGGAAAATATTACGGGCAGGGCAATGGGGGTTTCGCAGAGTCGACGTTTGGCCTCGTCGAAATCCTCTGTTTCCTCGAAGATATTTTCCACCAGATGCCCGGGTGTAATCGACCGGCTGCGCCAGACACGGCCGCGGGCAATCGACCAGTTGGCGACGAGGAACTGGATCGGGGCCGAGAGGGGGGCCTGGTTGATGGCAATGGCAAAACGTTTTGGCTTCATGCCGGTTATGACGCCGGTGTAGCCGGGCCAGGTCGCCGCGAAGTAGGGTGTGGCTGTCTGCCCGTTCTTTTTGGCCATCACGACCGTGCGGCCGATCCCGTCGAAGGGCCAGTCCAGGCTGCGCAGCATGATCGGCTTTCCGCTGTTGGCATCCAGGCCAACCCGCGTTGTGCATCCCCATTCGTAGCAGAAATTCATAAACCATAGGCCGCTGGGCATGTTTTTCGCCATGCGGGTGATCGTGGCGTAATGATGATGATCGCACTTCTGGGCCCAGCGGCGGGACAATCCGTCCAGCGCCTGCAAGGGCATGGGATGCACCAGTTTCCGGCCCTGACGGATCAGTTCCTGCGCCCGGTCCCGGTGGCGGTGCAATAACTCCTCCCAGCCACTGTTGCCGAGGTCTTCAAACGGGATATCGGGAAGTGCGGTCATTTCCGCCTGACCAGGATGAACAGGCGGAGGAAGGGCAGCAATGTCTTGCCGTTTTGTTGCTTGGGATAGGCCTGTGCTGTCAGGTCGCGATAGCAGTCCAGGAAGCGCTGTTGGGCGGTAGGGTCATCTTCCAGGACTTCCAGAAACTGCCGCAACCAGGTGCCTCTGGTCCATTCCATCACCGGGTTGTTCCCTTCCAGAACCTGCAGATAATCGGTTTCCCAGATATCGAGACCGGCTGCATAGGGTGACAACAGGTCGTAATAGAAATCGGGCGGATGCGTGGGGGCAGGCCTGAACAGGGAGGCAAGCCGGTCGAACACGCCTGTTTCACGGGCAGCATCTTCCACCAGCCGGTGGGTCGGGCGATCAAAATTGCGGGGCATCTGGATCGCCATTATTCCGCCGGGACTTACCTGTTCGATCAGCCTGGGGAAGAGGGTCTCGTGATCCGGCAGCCAGTGCAGCGCCGCATTTGAAAAGAGCAGCCCCACCGGCTTCTGGGCTGTCCAGTCACCGATATCGGCCACCTGCCAGCCAAAACCGGGATGTTCCGTGCAGGCATGCTGTAGCATTTTTCGGGAGGAATCGACGCCGGTTATCGTCGCCTCAGGCCATCTGTTGGCAAGGAGCTGTGTGACATTGCCGGGGCCGCAGCCGAGATCGACGATTTCGGTCGGTTCTGACACGGGAATGCGGGTGATAAGGTCCACGGCGGGGCGAAGTCGGTGATCGGCAAAATTCAGATATTGGCGCGGGTCCCAAGCCATGCTTTAAACACTTCCAAACAAATAAACAGGATCATCTAAGGGCAGTGAACCATGAAGGTTTCTCAAGAACAAGCTGAACTCCTTGCCGCCAGTGCGTTGAGCTTCATCGCACAGGATACGGACCGAATGGGGCGTTTTTTAGCCATGACCGGCGTCGGCCCGATGGAAATCCGCGAGCGGGTCAGCGATCCGGTCTTCATGGGCGGGGTTCTGGATTTTCTGCTCAATTATGAGCCGGACCTGATCGAGTTCATCGAATTTGCCGGTGTGGAACCTGATTTCCCCAAAATGGCCCGACGTGCGCTGCCCGGCGGCGACGTTCTGGAATAGATCCGATGACGCGTCTTCCTGACAGTGAAAACTGGAACCGCAAGGTCTGGCGGTTGTCGGCCCCGATCATCCTGTCGAACCTTTTTGTGCCGCTGCCCGGCGCGGTGGATACGGCTGTCCTTGGCCATCTGGATAGTGAGGCCTATCTGGGGGCGGTGGCTGTCAGCGCGATGATTTTCTCTTTCATCTATTGGGGCTTCGGTTTCCTGCGTATGGGGACGACCGGTCCTGCCGCCCAGGCCTGGGGCGCAGGAGACCGCGGTGAACTGTGGTCGGTCCTGTTCCGTGGCATGTTGCTGGCGGGCGGTTTTGGGCTGGTCCTGATGGCGGCACAGGCCCTGATTGCCCAGGTCGCCTTTTCTCTGGTCGAGGCCAGTGGCGATGTGGAGGGGCTTGCGCGAACCTATTTCGATGTCCGCATCTGGGGTGCGCCTGCCGCACTTGCCAACTACGTCTTCATCGGCTGGTTCCTGGGGCTGCAGAACGCCCGAATTCCGATGATCCTGCAGCTTTTCGTGAATGGCGTGAATGTGGTTCTGGACCTGACATTTGTCCTGGGCCTGGGCATGACCGTGGATGGCGTCGCCCTGGCAACGGTGATTGCGGAATATTCCGGTCTGGCGCTTGGCATTTATCTGGTGCTGCGCCGGTCTTCACTTTGGCCCGCGGACGGGTTGAAATGGGCCCAGATCGTGGATTCGACCCGCTTGCGCCGGATGCTGGCGGTGAACAGGGATATCTTTATCCGTACGCTTTGTCTGGTTTTCGCCTTTGCCTATTTCACGGCTCAGGGTGCAAAAATGGACGACACGGTCCTGGCCGCGAATATGGTCCTGATGAATTTCGTGACCTTCACCGCCTTTGGTCTGGATGGCTTTGCCCATGCCAGTGAGGCGCTGGTCGGGGATGCCGTCGGGCGGCGAAATGACCAGTCCGTCCGGCAGGCGGTATCGGCCGCGTTGAAGCTGGGCGGGATAATGGCGGCTGGCGTGGCTGTTGTCTTCTGGTTCGGTGGCGGTTTGATTGTCGATATCTTCACCAGCATTGACGATGTTCACAACGTGGCGATGGATCACCTGATCTGGGTGACGGTGATGCCGGTCGTGTCGGTCTGGTGTTTTGTCTTTGATGGCGTCTTCCTGGGGGCGACCCGTTCGGAAGACCTGCGCAATGGCATGATCCTTTCCCTGATCGGTTATCTGATCCTGATCCATGCGACCGTCCCGCTATTCGGCAGTCACGGACTCTGGCTTGCCATGACGGGCTTCATGGCGCTGCGCGGGGTAACGCTTTGGTGGCGCTACCCCAATCTGTTGCGGAAACTGGTGGTTGCCTAGGCGCGGCGGAGGATGGCGACCGCCTCCACATGGGCGGACCATGTGAACTGGTCCACCGGCACGACCCGGTCAATGACATAGCCGCCGTCGACGAGAATGCGCAGGTCACGGGCCAGTGTAGACGGATTGCAGGAAACGGCGACAATCCGTTTGACCTCTGACTGCGCCAGGGTTTCCGCCTGAGAGGCGGCACCTGCACGGGGCGGGTCGAAGACCACGGCATCGAATTTGTTCAATTCCTGCACTGACAGCGGGTCTTTCGCCAGGTCGCGGACTCCTGCCGTGACCCTGAGGCCCGCCGCCGCACGGCGCAGTGCGCCGATCTGACTGTCCAGGCCGTCCACTGCAAAGACAATGGGCTGATGAGGCAGGGTGGCAACGGGGAAAGTCAGGCTGCCGCAGCCACAATAGAGGTCTGCCACGCGCTGGGCATCGCCAACGCCGTCTCGGACCAGACCGGCGATATGGGTTTCGCCGTCGCGGCTGGGCTGCAGGAAGGAGCCGACCGGCAGGTCAACCGGAACACCGGCGAAGCTGACGCGTACGGCGCGGCGACCGGCGACCGGTTCCAGATAGCCGTCGCTTTCCCAGGCAATGCGGGCAATGTCTTCTGCCTCTGCAAAGGCCAGCAGCCGTTCCCGTTCCTCAAGGCTCAGGTCGGCATTGCGGGTGGGGGCAAAGACAACCTCCAGTCCGGTATCGCCTTCGGTAATCTGCACATCGCCGCCCTTGCCAAGCGCGGGCAGGTCATTGGCGAGATTGCGCAACACCGGAATGAGTTTTTCAATGGCGGGGCTTAGAACCGGGCATTGTTTGAGGTCGAGCACCATTTTGCCCATACGCTCGTTAAAGCCGACGACACTGCGTCCTTTCAGGCGAAGGATGGCCAGACGCGCACGCCTGCGCGCGGCGGGCGGCGTTGTCATGGGGGTGTCGAAGGGAAGGTCCGTCAGGCCCTTTCGCGCCAGGGCCTTTTCAACCAGTTGCCGTTTGAAATCCGCAATGGCCGGGTCGGTGACATGCTGCAGGGCGCAACCGCCGCACCGTCCAAAATGCGGGCAGGGTGCGTCCCGCCGCTCTGCGCTGGGGCTTTCAATTGCCAGCAGGTCTGTGGCAAAGCCGTCGCCGCGCTTTTGCCCGACACGGATGCGAACCGTCTCGCCGGGAATGGAAAAAGGCACGTAATAGCGGTTACCGCCATCGTCCACTGCCAACCCGTCGCCACGCGCACCAAGCTGTGTAACGGTCACGGAAAGTTCCTGGTTCTTGCGAGGTGAAGGGCTCATGATCCAACAATTCTTAATGGCTGCGTTGCAGAGGCCTGCCGACGCCGGCGGTTGCCTCCTGTCAGGGCTAGATGCCAAAACGGGGGCCTCTTGTCCAATGTTACCTGTTCACAGGGCCGCCGTATAAATCAGTAGTAGACCCGTTCCGCTTAGTTCCAGGCGTTAGTTGTGCTAAACTGCCGCCATAACAACAGCCGTCTTGTGAAAAGAGAGGCATCATGGGGAAAGGGTCCGGAGAGACACAGCAGGGACATGTGCGGGAACGCCGTCTGGCCCGTGTCGGGCGACGCCACACCGAACAGGTCATCGAACGTCTTGTCAGACTGGGCATTGCCCTTTCTGCGGAGCGTGATTCCAACCGGCTTCTGGAAATGATCCTGGTGGAGGCGAAGGAAATCTGCAATTCCGACGGTGGAACACTCTATCTGGTGGACGAGGCAGAACAAAATCTTCTGTTTGCCATTACCCGAAACGATAGTCTTGGAATTGCAGACGGCGGCGTCAGTGGTCATCCGCCGTCCCTGCCGCCGGTGCCGCTGTACGATGGGGAGGCGCGGAATTTTCATAATGTGGCGACAGCCGCCTTTCATAGCAGACAAGCCAGCAATATCGAGGATGCCTATCGTTGTCCGGACTATGATTTCCGGGGGACTCGCGTGTTCGATGCGCGGACGGGGTATCGTTCGCAATCTTTCCTGACAGTTCCGTTGATCAACAGTGAGGATTCGGTGATCGGTGTCCTGCAACTGATCAATGCGCAGGATGAAGGCGGCACCATTATTCCCTTTGATAGGGAACTGCAGCCGCTGGTGGAGGCACTTGCCAGCCAGGCGGCAGTCGCCCTTGAAAACCGGCAGTTGATTGATGCGCAGCGGAAACTCTGGGACGCGCTGATCCAGATGATTGCCGCATTCATCGACGACAAATCCCCTTATACCGGCGGCCATTGCCAGCGCGTGCCCCTGCTGACGGAGATGCTGACCAGGGCGGCTTGTGAGGCGGATCACAGTATTTTCTCCGACTTCAATATGTCGGAAGAGGAATGGTATGAGTTGCATGTGGCGGCTTGGCTGCATGACTGCGGCAAGATTGCCACGCCGGAATATGTGATCGACAAGGCGACCAAACTGGAGACGATCTATAACCGTATCCATGAAATCCGTACCCGCTTTGAAGTATTGCACCGGGATTGCGAGATCAAATATCTGAACAAGCGCCTGGATGGCATGGACGAGGCGCTGGCCCGGGCGGCCTTTGACGATGAGATACGCCGGTTGCAGGATGATTTCGCCTTCGTCGCAGCCGCCAATATCGGTGGCGAATTCATGGAAGCAGAGGATATCGAGCGTCTGAAGCGGATCGGGCAACGCAAATGGGTTCGCCATTTTGACCGGACGCTTGGCATGAGTGCCGCGGAAAACGAGCATCTGATCAAACATCCACCGGCCAGCGCGCCTGCGGAGGAGAGCCTCCTTGGCGATACGCCGTTGCATGCGGTGGGTGAGTATAACCTGGGTGAGCTTTACAATCTCAGCATCAAGAAAGGAACGCTGACCCGGGAGGAGAGGACGGTCATCAACGACCATATCGACCTGACGATCCGCATGTTGGAGACATTGCCTTTCCCGAAAAACCTGCGCCGCGTGCCGGAATATGCGGGCGGTCACCATGAGAAGATGGATGGCACCGGTTATCCCAAGGGCCTGACCCGCGAGCAGATGTCGATCCCGGCCCGTGTCATGGCGATTGCCGATATTTTCGAGGCGCTGACTGCGGCTGATCGGCCCTATAAAAAGGCGAAGACCCTGAGCGAGGCGCTGGAGATCATGGCGCGTATGGCCCGCAACGGGCATATCGATGCCGACCTGTTCGACCTCTTCCTGCGATCGGGCGTTTGGAAGGACTACGCACAAAAAGTCCTCAAGCCCCAGCAATTCGACGCGGTCCGGATTGAGGACTATCTGCCGCCTGCCAACATTTTGGGTGGGGATTGAATATCAAATAGCGGATTAGCGAAAATGCGCAGAAATTATCCGCGCCAGGAAATCGAGTGTGACGCGAACTTTCGGTGAGCGCCGGAGGTCGGGATAGGTCATCAGCCAGATATCGCGCAATGGCGGTGCGATGTCGGTGCCCAGCCTCACGATGTCCGGATCGTCTGCGCAAAGGAAGTCGGGCAGTACTGCCGCGCCAAGACCGGCACGGGCAGCCTTGTACTGGCTTGCCTGATCATTGGTCCGCATAACGATTGGCCGGTCGGCCAAAAGCGCGCGGAGCCAGTTTTGCTGAGGGATGTGATCCAGTTCCTGCGCAAAGGCGATGAAATTCCACTGGTTCGGTGGCAATGCCAGATACCGTTCATGAGCGTAGAGGCCGAATTTCATCACACCAACGCGCCGCAGGACAGCACCGGCATTTTGCGGGCGTGACAGCCTGATGGCGATGTCGGCCTCGTCCCGGTCGAGGGCCGCCATGGAGTGCGTCGGCTGTAGCTCCACCTGTAAATCGGGATAGTCGGACCGCAGGTCCACTAGCCGTTCCGCCAGAAAATAGTTCGTCACGGCGGGTGGGGCGGAAATCCGTACAACTCCGGAAACCTTGTCGGAGGCACCCCGTGCCCGCATCACAACGGCATTGGTTGCGGTCAGTGCCGGTTCTGCAAGCCTCGCAATGACCTTGCCTTCCTCGGTCAGGGGGCTGTTGCGCGGCAATCTGTGGATCAGCTTTACCTCGAGGTCCTTTTCCAGGCGCGTGATACGCCGGCCAACAGTCGCGTGATCAACGCCAAGCTGCTGCGCAGCCGCCGCCATAGTGCCGAGTTCTGCCACGGCGAGAAAGAATTTGAGATCCTGCCAGTCCATAAGTGCAATATTGCACTTATAATGTGAAAAATCACGTATTTTGTCTCCTATGTTACGTCACTACTTTTGATGAAATCATTCAGCATCAGGAGGAAATGATCGTGGCTTATGTAGTTCAGATAAAAAAAACGGGGGGCGCTGAGGTCCTGGCCTATCTCGAAAAGGATCTTGCAGCCCCCGGCGAGGGCGAAGTCCAGATCAGGCAATCGGTTATCGGCGTCAATTTCGTCGATATCTATTTTCGCCTCGGCATGTATCCGCTCCCGTCCTTGCCTCATGTTCTGGGGCTTGAAGGGGCAGGTGTTGTGGTTGCGGTCGGGGCGGGTGTATCCGATTTTTCACCGGGGGATCGGGTGGCCTATGCCGGACTTCCGGTCGGGGGCTATGCGGATTTCCGCAATTTACCCGCCGGACGCCTGGTAAAAATCCCCGATAATGTCACCGATCGTGTGGCGGGGAGTAACATGTTGCGCGGTCTGACGGCGCATATGCTTCTGAACAAGATCTACCCGCTGCAGCCCGGGGATTACCTGCTCGTTCATTCGGCGGCCGGTGGATTGGGGCAAATGCTGGCGAGATGGGCCAAGATGCTCGGCGCCAATGTCATCGGAACCGTCAGTTCTGAGCCTAAAATCGAGGTGGCGAAAGCGGCTGGCGTCGATCATGTCATCCTGCGAAAAAACAATAGCTGGGTGGCGCAAGTGAAGGAATTATCGGGCGGGCAGGGTGTTCATTTCGCCTATGACGGCATCGGTGCGGATGTATTGCATCAAACCATGGGGGTGGTCCGCCCGTTCGGTGTCTTGGCCAGTCTCGGTCAGGCCGGTGGCGCCATTCCTGCGGTCGATGTACATGACATCCGCTGTATTTCGTTGAGCCGTCCGTCGGTGATTGCCTATTCGCTTGACCCGGCCCTCTATCGGCCTGCCGCCGAAGACCTTCTGGCCAGGCTGCCTTCGGGTCTCGCCAATCCGGTTGGCGCGGAATACGCGCTTGCCGATGCCACCCAGGCCCATGAGGATCTTGAGGCGGGCCGCACAACGGGAAGCGTTGTTCTTGTTCCCTAAGGGGCTCCATTAGCAGCGAGGCCCTCCCCGCCGCCTTCACCCGCGTGATAAAAAAAATACCGCCTCGGAAGCCGAGGCGGTGAAAGTGGGAGCCTGCAGATTTACCTACAGGTGCTGCAAGGGGTCAGTCCTTAAAAGGTCTGACCGGCTCGCCTGTGCGCTGCCTCGTCTCCCAGTCCGGCGCAATCCAGACCGGTGCATTGGACGGAGACAGCATATCCTTGCCCTTGATATGATCGGCGGCCTTTTCGCCCACCATGATCGTCGGCGCGTTCAGGTTGCCGTTCGGGATTGTCGGGAAGATCGACGAATCCGCCACGCGCAGGCCTTTGATGCCATGGACGCGGGTTTGCGAGTCCACGACCGCCATCTTGTCCTCGCCCATCTTGCAGGTGCAGGAGGGGTGATAGGCGCTTTCCGCATTGGCGCGGATGAAGGCGTCGATCTCGTCATCCGTTTTGGTATCAAAACCGGGGTTGATTTCATCGCCGCGATAGTCGTCAAAGGCGGGCTGTGCGATGATTTCACGGCTGAGGCGGATACAGGCCCGGAAGGCTTCCCGGTCTTCTGCTGCCTCGTTGTAGTTGAACAGGATTTCCGGTTTGTCCGATGCATTGCCGGAGCGCACACGTACATGGCCGCGGCTTTTCGGCTTGTTCGGACCCACATGGACCTGGAAGCCGTGGCCGTTGAAGGCTGCATTGCCGTCATAGCGCATGGCTGCCGGCAGGAAATGATACTGGATGTCCGGCCATTTCAGACCGGCCTTGCTGCGGATAAAGGCTGCGGATTCGAAGTGGTTGGTGCCGCCCAGGCCGCTTTTGAAGAAGAACCAGCGCGCGCCGATCAGGAATTTGTGGAACCAGTCGAGCTGGCTGTTCAGGGTAATCGGCTTTTTGCATTTGTACTGGAAATAAACTTCCAGATGGTCCTGCAGATTTTCGCCCACGCCAGGTAGGTCGTGGACCACGTCGATCCCGGCCTTTTTCAGGACGTCTGACGGGCCAATGCCGGACATCTGCAGGATTTGCGGGGAGCCGATGGAACCGGCGGAGAGGATCACTTCACGATCTGCGCGGGCCTGAAGCGTCTTGCCTGCGACGCTGTATTCCACACCGACGGCCTTTTTCCCTTCCAGCAAAACCTTGTGGGTCATGGCGCCGGTGACGACCTTCAGGTTCGGGCGGCTCATGGCGGGTTTCAGATAGGCGTTGGCCGTTGACCATCGCACGCCGTCCTTCACCGTCATGTCCATGCGGCCGAAGCCTTCCTGACGGTAGCCGTTGTAGTCATCGGTCTTGCCGTAGCCCGCCTGTTCACCGGCCTCGATAAAGGTCTTGTAGAGCGGGTTCTGCATCCTGTTGCCGTTACAGGTATGCAACGGACCGTCCCCGCCGCGATATTCATCGCCGCCAAAGGCAGATGTTTCGGCCTTCTTGAAATAGGGGAGCACGTCTTTATAGGCCCAGTTCCGGGCGCCATGTTCTTCCCATTCGTCGAAATCGCAGGCATTGCCACGGACATAGACCATGCCGTTGATGGAGGAGGAACCACCAAGTACCTTGCCGCGCGGGCAATGCATACGGCGGTTGTCCATATGGGGTTCCGGCTCGGATTCAAAATGCCAGTTGAATTTGTCCATATTCATCGGAATGGACAGCGCGGTCGGCATCTGGATGAAGATGCTGTTGTCGCTGCCGCCGAATTCAAGCAGCAGGACCTTGGTCTTCGGGTCTTCCGTCAGACGGTTGGCAATCACGCAGCCCGCCGACCCTGCGCCGACGATTACATAGTCAAAACGGTCCCCACTCATGGCCGAAACTCCTGAAGCAATAAGACTTAGTAGGGGGCGTCGACGTCGCCCATTTCCACATAGACGCTCTTGAGCTGGGTGTAATGCTCAATAGCCGCCTGGCTGTTCTCGCGTCCGATGCCGGAATGCTTGTAGCCGCCGAAGGGCATTTCGATCGGCGTCAGGTTGTAGTTGTTGATCCAGCAGGTGCCAGCCTCCAGTTCCGCCACGACGCGGTGACCGCGCATGATGTCCTTGGTGAAGACGCCGGCAGCCAGGCCGAAGTCGGTATCATTGGCGCGGCGGACGGCTTCCTCTTCCGTCTTGAAGGTCAGGACGGACATGACCGGGCCGAAGATTTCCTCACGGACGATATCCATTTCATCACCGCATTGGGTGAAGACGGTGGGCTCTACATAAAAGCCCTTGTCACAGCCATTGGCGGTATAGCGGTTGCCGCCGGTGGCGATCTGTGCGCCCGCCTTTTTACCTGCCTCGATGTAGCCCAGGACCTTGTTCATATGGTCCTCGGAAATGAGCGAACCCACATGGGTTTCCATATCCATCGGATCGCCGATTTTCATCTTTTCGGTGCGCGAGACCAGCTTTTCGATGAACTGGTTGTGCACGCTTTCCTCAACGAAAACGCGGGTGCCGTTGGAGCAGATTTCGCCCTGGGTATAGAAGTTGGCGAGCATGGCCGCGGAAACCGCGTTGTCGAGGTCCGCATCGGCGAAGACGATCAACGGGGACTTGCCGCCCAGTTCCAGCGTCACATGTTTCAGGGTCTCAGACGCGCCCTGCAGCACTTTCTTGCCGGTGGGGACGCTGCCGGTAAGCGATACCTTGTCCACATCCGGATGGGTGGAGAGCGCCGCACCGACCGGGCCATACCCGTTGACCACGTTGAACAGGCCAGCGGGCAGACCAGCCTCGGTATAGATTTCAGCCAGTTTCATTGCGGTCAGTGGCGTCATTTCAGATGGCTTGTAGACCATGGCATTGCCGCAGGCGAGCGCGGGGCCGGATTTCCAGCAGGCAATCTGGATTGGATAGTTCCAGGCGCCGATGCCCGCACAAACGCCCAGCGGCTCCCGGCGGGTGTAGGCGAAAGACCCGCCCAGGTCATAGTGATCGCCTTTCAGCAGGGCGGCAGCACCGGCGAAATATTCGATGCAGTCCGCGCCGGATGCGGCATCCGCCACCACGGCTTCCTGTAGAGGTTTGCCGGTGTCGAGGACTTCCAGTTCCGACAGTTCCTGGTTGCGCTCGCGGATCAATGCAACGGCGCGGTTCAGAATGCGGCCACGTTCTGCGCCGGTTGTCTTGGCCCAGGCTTTCTGTGCCTGCTTTGCGGCCTCAATGGCGCGGTTGACGTCGGCGTCGCTGGCGATTTGTACCTTGCAGATCACCTCGCCTGTCGCCGGATTGACGTTGTCAAAGGTTTGGCCGGAGGTGGCGTCAACATATTCGCCACCGATGTAAAGCTTCACTTCAGGCAAAGTCGTCATGTCTTCTGTCCTTACTGTCCGTAGCGCGCCAGCTGCAGTTCCAGGAAATCAAGCGTTTGGCGGCGCGCGGTTTCAACGGTAACCAATTCGCGGTTAATCGCGCAGCGAATCCACATGCCGTCCATGAAGACGGCAATTGCCAGGGCGGTCTCAGTCACCTTTTCGGCAGGGATCAGTTTTTTCAGATCCCGGCGCAGATTGCTCAACACACGGCGTTCGTTAATGCGCTGTAAGCGGCGGAACCGGGCGGAATGCGGCACCTGGGCCCAAAAAGCCAACCATGCCACGCTGGATTCCGAACTGAAGAGTTCGTCGGCAAAGTTGGCCTTGATCAGAGTGATGAGCCGCTGGTGCGGATCACTTTGCCTAGCCAGCCCCTGTGCCGTGATTTCCCGCAAATCCTCAAGCAATTTGCGCATTGTGGCCTCAAGCAGGTCTTCCTTGCCACCGAAATAGTGATGGATGATGCCGGTCGAGACACCAGCCCGTTGGCTGATCTGTTTGACTGTGGTATTGGCGAAGCCCATCTCGTTGATGGACGCGATCGTCGCTTCGATAAGCTGCTTTCGACGAATCGGCTCCATCCCAAGTTTCGGCATCTATCCACTCCCATGTCGCTTTTGGACGACAATATTGATTTTTTATTGAACGGTCAATCAATAATAAATTCTGATAGAAATGTTGTTTTGTTCATTTTCGAAAATTTTTTGTTATTTTTCTATATGGGACGGGATAAACTTTGTAAGGTCTGCAGCGGTCGCGCCGGTAACGGGTTACTCCAATGCGAATGGCTGCTGGTGACCGATGGGACGTTAACATAGGCGGAAGAGATAATGGCGAAACTGGATCAGCGACGGGAAGACATCAAAAAGCTTGTGCAGCAGACTGGGTATCTGACCATTGATGCGCTGGCTCATCATTTTGATGTAACCCCGCAGACCATTCGCCGGGACATCAACGAGATGGCCGCCGCGGGCGAGGTTGAGCGTTATCACGGCGGCGTCGGTTTCTCCACGAGCACGGAGAACCTGTCCTATGGTACCCGGCAGATGTTGGGGCACGAGGGTAAGCAGTCCATTGCACGGGCGGTGGCGGCGGATATTCCGGACGGGGCGTCGCTATTCATGAATATCGGCACAACCACGGAAGAGGTTGCCAAGGCGCTGGTGCGGGAACCGAAGAGCCTCCGTATTATTACCAACAACCTGAATGTGGCGACGATCTGTGCGGCCAACCCCGATTTTGAGGTGATTGTGGCGGGCGGTGTCGTGCGCACCAGGGATCTGGGGATCATCGGGGAGGCAACCATCGACTTTATCAGTCAGTTCCGGGTGGATATCGGGGTGATCGGCATTTCCGGGATCGACACGGATGGCAGCCTTCTGGACTTTGATTATCGCGAGGTCCGTGTCGCGCAGGCGATTATTCGCAACAGCCGCAAGGTCGTGCTTTGTGCGGACAGCTCAAAATTCGGCCGCCGCGCAATGGTCCGCCTCGGGCATCTGAGCGATGTGGACAGCTTCTACACCGACGAAATTCCCGATGCCGACTGGCGTCGCGTCGTGGAGGACGCTGGTGTGGGCTTGCATGAGGGGCGCCAGCAGGGTTAAGGCAAGCGATCGGGTAAAGAAAAAGGCCTTCAGAGCGGTCCCTGAAGGCCTTTATGGTGCCGCGGAGGTGAATTGAACACCCGACCCCACCCTTACCAAGGGTGTGCTCTACCCCTGAGCTACCGCGGCTTGTCTTGACGGGCGGCTATATGCCACACGGACCTAGGGTATGCAAGAGCCGATTTTCATTTTTTTATAATACAGGCAAACGAACAAAATTTCGCTTTAAAAAGCGGGGGTTCTTAGTATCAGTTGCCTTTCGGTGCGCAATATATAGTATGAAGCTGATCGTAATTTCTGAACGTAGTCATCTGCTCTCATGTCCACGAAAACTCCTATGTCCAAGCCTGAAAAAGAAGCGGAAAAACAGGCGCGCCTTGCCGCAAAACTTCGGGAAAACCTGCGTAAGCGCAAGCAGCAGGTTCGCGGACGGGACAGTGTTGACAGTGGCGATGCCAAGGGGCGGGAATAATCGGAAACGGATATGTCCCGCGAATGCCGGGAAACGGTCATAATGTCGCCTTGTGCGGGCGATTGGGTGAGAAACGAATTGGGAACCGGTTCACCGGTTGTCTTGCTGAAGTAAGAGGGTAAGGGGTCAGCCATGTCCATCATGCCGGATCACTGGATACGCGAACAGGCGCTCGAGAATGGAATGATCGAGCCCTTTGTCGACACTCAAAAACGCGAGGGGATGATCTCCTACGGTGTGTCTTCCTACGGGTATGACGCACGTGTGTCGGACGAATTCATGATATTCACCAATGTGGATAATGCGATCGTCGATCCCAAGGAGTTTTCCAGCCAGACCTTTGTGGAGCGGAAAACTGATGTCTGCATCATTCCGCCCAACTCTTTCGTTCTGGCTCGTACCGTGGAGTTTTTCCGCATCCCGCGGGATACGCTGGTGATTTGCCTGGGCAAATCGACCTACGCGCGTTGCGGCATCATCGTCAATGTGACGCCGTTGGAGCCCGAATGGGAAGGGCATGTGACGCTGGAGTTTTCCAACACCACGCCACTGCCGGCCAAGATTTATGCCAATGAAGGGGCCTGTCAGTTCCTGTTCTTTAAGGGTGACATGCCGCCGGAGGTCTCTTACAAGGACCGCGCTGGCAAATATATGGGCCAACGTGGAGTGACGTTGCCGCGCCTGTAATCCGGGTCGGCAGTCGGCTGCCAAAGACTTCAACAGACAAGACAGGGGCTGTTCCGCCTCTGGGAACCGCTTCCCGCCGCAGGAAGATTACGGAGGAATTCGGGTATGGATAAAATTGCAATTCGCGGCGGTAATCGTTTGTCGGGTCGCGTGCGTGTCGGGGGGGCGAAGAACGCCGCACTGCCGCTCATGTGCGCAAGCTTGCTGACAGAAGGCACCCTGACCCTGTCCAATCTGCCGCGTCTGGCGGACATCACCACACTCATGCGCCTGCTGGTGCAGCATGGGGTGGAGATGAATATGGACGGCGATGAAAGTTGCCGTGCGGCCGGACGCCAGGGCCTGACCATCGGCATGGACGCGACCGGGGTGAACAACACGACCGCCCCCTATGATCTTGTTCGAAAGATGCGTGCGAGTGTTCTGGTTCTGGGGCCGTTGCTGGCGCGTTTCGGCAATGCACGGGTTTCCCTGCCTGGTGGTTGCGCCATCGGTACGCGACCGGTCGACCTTCACCTGAAAGGGTTGCAGCATCTGGGCGCGGAAATCGACCTGGATCAGGGCTATATCGTTGCCAAGGCACCCAACGGGCTGCAGGGCGGTGAGGTGGTGTTCCCCTTTGTTTCTGTAGGGGCGACGGAAAACCTGATGATGGCGGCGACGCTGGCCAAGGGAACGACGCGCCTGGTCAACGCGGCGCGCGAACCGGAGGTTACCGATCTGGGCGAATGCCTGATCAGGATGGGGGCGAAAATCTCCGGTCTGGGCACCGATACGCTGGAAATTGAAGGCGTTTCAGGTCTGCATGGTGCGGAACATCCCGTTATCCCCGACCGTATCGAAACGGCCAGCCTTGCCATGGCGGCAGCCGTGACCCGTGGTGAAATTGACCTGATTGATGCCCGCCCGGATCATCTGGGCTCGGCAATCGAGGCAATGGAAGCGGCAGGTATCAACTTCTCTCCGATTGAGGGCGGTCTGCGTGTTTCCTGCAACGAGCTGGTGGGGACCGATGTCATGACGGAACCCTATCCCGGTTTTCCGACCGACCTGCAGGCACAGATGATGGCTTTGCTGACGACGGCAAGCGGGGCCTCGATGATCACCGAGTCGATTTTCGAAAACCGTTTCATGCATGTGCCGGAATTGATGCGCATGGGGGCGAATATAAATCTGCATGGGCGCTCTGCCATGGTTCGCGGGGTGGAAAGGCTGACCGGGGCGGAAGTCATGGCAACGGATTTGCGTGCCTCAATGTCGCTGGTGATCGCAGGTTTGGCCGCAGAGGGTGAAACACTGGTCAATCGTGTGTATCATCTTGATCGCGGCTATGAGCGTCTGGAAGAAAAGCTTTCGGCCTGCGGTGCGGATATCACCCGCATCAAAGAACAATCGTAACGTTGCTTCAGTCACGGGCTTGGTATGACGAAACAACATGAACCGCTGAAGATTCTGGCGCAGGATCTTGAAGATTTGTCTGTCGTGTCCTCCATGCTGCAGGATGCGCTGGTGCCATTGGCCGATATCTCTTTCCTGAAAGACGACGGTCAGTTCGTGCTGGCGCTGAACCGTTTCTGCTGGGAAGACAAGGCCTCAAACGGCGACGATGGGCCTTTCAGCCGGACGCTGGCGGGGCTGCGTTTCGACCATGTCAGTCAGGTCGGCTATCGGGGGCTGGAACGCGGACGGGTCGATGCCGTTCATGAGCTTCTGACCATTGCCTATGATCCGGGTGAGGCAGGGGAAAAAGGTCAGGTCGTCCTCCATTTTGCAGGTGGTGGCGCTATTCGCCTTGTGGTCGATAAGCTGGCTTGCGCGCTGGAAGATCTGGGTGAGGCCTGGCCGACGCAATGGCTGCCTGAGCACGACGAGGCGGGACGTTAGGCGTCCTGCTCCCGCATTTCTTCAACGCGTTCCGACAATTTGTTCAGGATGCGGTCCATGGCGGCCCTGTCCTCATCGTCGAGACCCGACATCAAGTCACTTTCCCAGGCAAGGGCCATTGGTGTGATCTTGGCGTAAATCCGTTTGCCGCGCGTGCTGAGCTTCAGAATAAGCAGGCGGTTGTCACGCGGATCGGTTTCGCGGGTGATCAGTCCTGCATCCAGAAGGCGGCTGACGGCCCGGCTGACCTTTGCCTTGTCCATGCGCCCGCGTTCCGCAATCAGATTGGACGACAGGGGGGAATGCCGTCCCAAAATGGCCATCACGCGCCATTCCGGAATTGATATGCCAAAGCGTTCCTGGTAGATGCCAGCCAATGTCTGACTGATGCGGTTTGTCAGAATTGAAAGGCGATAGGGCAGAAAGTTTTCCAGAACCAGATCGCCGGGCGCGTGATTGTCTGTCATAGGCGTCCACTTGTATTGTTTCTTCTGAAACGAGCGTTATCTTATGGGCCCGCCTCCAAAACCACAAGTCTGCTATGGCCTCCACAATCCGCGGCGGGTGAATAAGGTTATGGCGGCGGCCGTCAGGGCGACCGCCGCCAGCAGATAATTCACAATGTATTTTCGCGGAGTGAGGATGTCTTGTAGACACCTGCCGCATAGAGCGCCCAGATCACGAAGACGGGTTGGAAAAAGGGTCGGCTCCAGTAATACCAGGGACCGAAGTCCAGTCCGGCCACATGACTGCCGGTAACGGCCACGTTAATGTTGGCAATGACCATCACGCATAAAAGGACGGCCAGTCCTACCCCGGCCCAGCCGCGAAGATTAGGCAATCCAAGTCGTTGATAGACCCGCAGCGGCAGAAGCAGGCCGACAGCGCCTGCAATCTCAAGGCCGCCCGTCAGCCAGACCAATTCAAAAGCATAGTTTTCCAGCAGGTCCGGCATCATGGGAACATAGCGGGTCGCCCCGCTCATGAAGTGATCAAGGCCGGTATAGAGAAAGGCGCAACCCATACCAAGACGCATTGCGTCACGGAGAGGGAGGCGGCGTTTGAAAAGACGGCCCGCTGCATAGGCAATCAGGCTCAAAAGGGTGAGGAGGATAAGGAAGCTCATGGTGGTCACCATAATTGTGAAGTTTACAGTGTAAACATTATCGAATATGTTTACGTTGTCAACTTCGATCTCTATGATTGCGTCAGCGAGAGAGGATTGCATGACCGAAAAAGACCCCTATCACCACGGAGACCTGAGGAACGCCTTGCTGGCAGCGGCGCGTGAAATTCTGGACGAGGCCGGTGTAAGCGGTCTTAGCCTGCGGGCGGTGGCGCGGCGTGCAGGGGTGTCGCAAACAGCGCCATACCGGCATTTCAAAGATAAGGCGGCGCTGATCGCAGCGATTGCGACGGACGGTTTTCTGGTGTTGAAGGATACTTTGGAAGCGGCTTCGGACGAAGGTCAGGAGGGAGAAGGCCTCCATTCGCTTGGGCGGGCCTATGTAAATTTCGCCCGTAAGAATACGGGGCTTTACCGTTTGATGTTCGGGCCGGAGATCGGGCAGGTAGACCGGGATGATGCCTATTGGCACGCCAGTCGCGGGACCTATGATCTGTTGGCTGGGGGACTGCCGCCGGACCGGGGGGACGAGGCAGGTGACAGACGGGCGAAGGCGCTGGCGGCCTGGTCGCTGGTCCATGGGTTGGCAATGTTGATTTTGGACGGGCAGGTGGACCTTGCAGCGGACACTGACGTGGATGGATTGATTGATCAGGTCCTGCAACGCGGGGGCATGGTGTAGGTTGCTGTGGATTGCCTGTTTTCTATCCTGTATTGAAAAATATCGAGGCCATCAACTTCTGTTAACCTTGAGGCTGTAAACTTGCATTTGTCAGGTCTGGAATATGGGCCGGACAAGACAATTTCTTTTCTGTCGGCCTGTGGAATGGAGAGCGGCATGTTAAGCGAGTTGATTGGTGAGTTGCGGTCCGGGATCAACCGTATGCGTCATAAGCCCTTTCTGGAGGCGAGCATGGCGGCAGCCGCGCTTGTTGCGCTGGCAGACGGAATTGTGAGCCTGTCGGAACGGTCGCGCCTCGACGAAATTCTTGAGGGCCTCGATCTTCTCAAACTCTATGATGTCCATGATGCGGTTGATATTTTCAACGCCCATATCGCTGCGATGGAAACGGACATGGCCCTGGGCAAGGAAGGGGCGCTGGGACAGGTAACGCTGGTCGCCGATGATGCGGTGGAGGCAGACCTTGTCGTGCGAATTGCTTTGGCGATTGGCTGCGCTGACGACAATTTAACTGCAGAAGAAATTGATATTTTGAACCGTATCTGCACGAAGCTTGGGCTGATTTCCGACCAATATTTAGAAAAATATGTAAGCCAAGACTGATTATACTGTTTTTGGCTCGTTTTGGCGCTTTCTGGCACTAGAGATTCTGGAATCTGGCCCTATACGCGAGAGGGTCTGTGCCCTTGTATTGGATCGCCATTTGAGGCAAATTGTGATCACAAAATAAAAAACTTTCCATTCACGCTTCAGGAGGATTCGCACCATGTTGGTCGGTGTGCCCAAGGAAATTAAAAACAACGAATTTCGTGTCGGCCTCGTGCCGTCCAGCGTGCGGGAGCTTGTCCATCACGGTCATCAGGTCATCGTGGAAACACAAGCTGGCGCCGGGATCGGCATCTTTGACGAGGACTATGTCGCCGCCGGTGCGGAGATCGTCAGCACCCCGGCTGAAGTTTTCGAACGCGCCGAGATGGTTGTTAAGGTGAAAGAACCGCAGCCGAATGAATGCAAGATGCTGCGCCCCGGACAGGTTCTCTATACCTACCTGCACCTGGCTCCGGATCCTGAGCAGACCAAGCTGCTGGTTGAATCCGGCTGTATTGCTATTGCCTATGAAACCGTAACCGATGCCAATGGCGGCCTGCCGCTGCTGGCGCCGATGTCGGAAGTCGCTGGCCGCATGTCGATCCAGGCTGGTGCGCATGCTCTGGAAAAATCCCAGGGCGGTCGTGGTGTGCTGCTGGGCGGCGTTCCGGGCGTACAGCCGGGCAAGGTCGTGATCATCGGTGGCGGTGTTTCCGGTACCCATGCGGCGAAGATGGCTGTTGGTATGGGCGCGGATGTGACCATCCTTGATCGTTCCCTGCCGCGCCTGCGCCAGTTGGATGATATTTTCCGTGGCACTGTCGCAACCGCCTATTCCACGGTCGACAAGGTCGAGGAACTGGTGGTCAATGCCGATCTCGTTGTTGGTGCGGTCCTGATCCCGGGTGCCGCGGCACCGAAGCTGATCACCCGTGACATCCTGAAGAAAATGCATGACGGCGCGGTTTTCGTCGATATCGCAATCGACCAGGGCGGTTGTGCGGAAACCAGCCACGCAACGACCCATGCAGAGCCGACCTTCGTTGAGGAAGGTGTTGTTCACTACTGTGTGGCCAACATGCCGGGCGGCGTTGCGCGTACGTCCACCTTCGCGCTGAACAATGCGACCCTGCCGGGTGCGCTGGCGTTGGCTGACAAGGGCTATCGCAAGGCGTTGGCGGATGACGTTCATCTGCGCAACGGCCTGAATGTCCATGAAGGCAAAGTGACCTACAAGGCCGTCGCCGACGACCTCGGCTACGATTATGTGCCGGCTGAAGAAGCGCTTGGCCTCTAGGCTTCGGCAAAACGACAAGAAAAGGCCGTCCCCTTGCCGGGGGCGGCCTTTTTGTTTGAGGATGATGCGGCCCGCATGCGAATTGACGAGTGACTTTAAAAGCCTCGCAACCCGATACTCACTGCCAGCTTGCGAATCTGTGTCGATAGGTTGTTGGCGTCAGGCCGGTCACAGTGCGGAAATGCTGGCGAAAGTTGGTAGCGCTGCCCAGGCCTGACCGATTGGCGACGTCCTCGACCGGCAGGCTCGTTTCCTCGAGCAGGGTACGGGCGTAGGCGATGCGTTGCTGCAGCAACCACGCGCCGGGGGCTAGTCCTGTTGCGCCCACGATATGCCGATGCAGGCTGCGCGTGCTGATGTGGGCCGCGGCGGCCATCCGCTCAACGGTCCAGTTTTCGCCGATCCGTGCCTGGATTGTATCGAGCAGTACGGACAGGCGCTGTCCGGCGGGCGGCGGCAAGGGACGCTCGATAAATTGCGCCTGCCCACCGTCACGATGGGCCGCAACGACCAGACGTCGGGCCACGCTGTTGGCGGCTTTTGCTCCGAAATCCTTACGCACAAGATGGATACACAGATCAAGCCCGGCGGCGCTGCCCGCCGATGTCAGGATATCTCCCTCATCGATATATAACATATCGGGTTCAATCCGGGCGTCGGGGGCCTGTGCCGCCAGCGCGGCGATATGCAGCCAATGGGTGGTGACACGCCGCCCCGACAGCAGCCCGGCCTGTGCGAGCACAAATGCACCTCCGCAAATCGCCACGATTCTCGTTCCTCGTGCATGGGCTTGCCGCAGGGCCTGCAGCATAGGGGCCGGTGCTACGTCTTGCGGCCCGCGCCAACCCGGAATGATGACGGTGTCGGCCTCGGCCAGCAGATGAAGGTCGCCAGCGGGTTCCAGATATAATCCGCCGGCGCCCCGGAGGCGACCCGGCTCACCCGCAGCGGTCAGGCAGCGATACCAGTCAGGGCCCATCTCTGGCCGGGGCAGCCCGAAAACCTCGAAAGCACAACCAAACTCGAAGGTGCGTAGGTGATCATAGGTCAGGATGACGACGACGGGTTTGCGAATATTTGGCATGATACTTTCGATAGTTGGCATATCGGTCACTGTCAAGCCGGGGCGCTGTTTTGTATTCTTCTGGCCTACTCAAACATGCCAGACCAAGGAGCGGTGCAATGAAATTGATCGGAATGCTGGATTCGCCCTATGTACGCCGCGTGGCCATTTCCATGCATCTTCTCGACCTTCCCTTCGAACATCAGGCGCTCTCTGTTTTTTCCGACTTCGATGCCTTTGCTGCAATCAATCCGGTTGTAAAGGCCCCCACGCTTGTCACCGACGGAGGGGGCGTGTTGATGGACTCTGGTCTGATCCTCGAACATGCCGAACGACTGGCGAACGCCGGTCAGGGGCTGTCGCCTGCTGATCCGGCGGGCCATGCCGCCGCTCAGCGCATCATTGGCCTTGCTTTGGCTGCCTGCGAAAAGACCGTGCAGATCGTCTATGAACATCATCTCCGGCCTGCCGACAAACGGCACGAACCTTGGTTGGAGCGCATTCAAGGACAACTGACGGCCGCTTATGATTTGTTGGAGCAGGAGGTTCGCCATGCCAGTCCCTGGTGTTTCGGCCCGACGCCGCTTCAGGCCGATATCACCAGTGCTGTTGCGTTTCGCTTCACGCAGGAAATGCTGCCGGAGGCGATCAATGGTCAGGCGCTGCCTGCATTGACCCGCCTGTCGGACTATGCGGAGAGTACGGCGGCCTTTGCCGCCTATCCCTTCGCTTGAGGCCGCGGCGACTATGACCGGATACTTGCAACGATGGTATTGGCCCGCACAAGCGGGCCAATACCATTTTAGTCGTCAGTTCACACCGCAGTGTCAGTTGCCGACGCGTATGTTCCTGACCTGGATTTGCGCGCCCTGCGCCATCAACGGGGTCACGGGGCCGAGCGAGGTGTAAAGGTCTGTATAGCGGCCACCGGACAGAGGTTTTTTAAGGCTTGCTGCGGTCTGGCCGACACCTGCCACGCGTATGACGAATGTCGCATCGCGCAGGGTCACGGCGCTACGGTTCTGGACCCGCAACACAAGCTGGCCCTGATTGGTAACCAATGGGCTGACCTGCAGGTAGCGGCCGGGGTTTTGTGGCAGGTCAAGTTTGACAAGGTTGGCCTGGGCGCTTTGGCCGATTTTGCCTTTGTCATTGGCCGCTAGCTGGAAGTGGCGGATCGCTGTCCGGTCATCGCCATCCTGCATGGCGAGCTGCCCCAGAATGTTGTGGGCATAGGATGTGGGCAACAGTGCCGTACTGCGGCTCAGGTCCATGCGTGCACCGCTTTTATCACCTTTGGCCAGCTTCAGGGCCGCGCGTTGCTCATAATAGCTGTAAAAGCGGTCGTTTTTGCTAATTGCCGTGTTGATGGCGGACATGGCCTGGGAACTCTTGCCCTGACGGTTGTATGCTGCGGCCTTCAGCGCATAGGGCGCGGCGAGTGACGGCATCTTCCGGGCGGCACGATCCGCATAGGCCAGGGCATCAATGGGGGAATTGTCCTTCAGGGCATCATAGCCCTTTTTGACGTCCTTCTCGGCCTCCTGCACCTTAAGCAGTTTTGCGATATGTTGCTGGTAGGTTTTCTTGCCGGTGTACCAGCCGCCCTTGGGAGGGTTATTCACATATTGCTGGGCAAGCTTCCGGTTTTCGTCGACGCGCTCCTGCGAGGGCGGGTGCGTTGCGAACAGGCCTTCCAGGAAGCTGGGGTTCTTGCCATTCATCAGGCGTACGAAGGTTTCCTGCAGGCGGACGGCGGCCATGGGGTCGTAACCGGCCTTGACCATATAGCTTATGCCGTAATGGTCGGCTTCCAGTTCGGCATCCCGGCCGTATTTCCGTGTGACCAGGGTTGCGCCCAGCGCGGCGGAGCCGACGGCGACAGAGGCTGTCGTCTGGTCGATATCGGATGCGGCCAGGCCGACCTGCAGGGCCAGCATGCCGACATTTGCAAGAATGCCGCGTTCCATGCCCTGTGCACCGTGACGGGCCGTGGCATGCGTGATCTCGTGGCCCAGGACCGCCGCCAGTTCGGCTTCGTCATGCAGTTCCGTCAGCAGGCCCCAGTTGATGGCCACCTTGCCGCCGGGCAGCGCCCAGGCGTTGGGCACATCATTGTCGACGATGGTGAATTCAAACGGCAGATTGGGGCGGTGGCTCACCTTGGCCAGTTTCTGGCCAACCTGGTTGATATAGGCCGTCAGTTCGGGGTCTGCCTTGAACTTTCCGCCGCTGCCCTGCTGGGTCGGCAGGTATTGCTGTTTCCCGATGCTGATTTCCTGATCTTCCGAAACAAGCTGGAGTTCCTGTTTGCCGGTCACCGGGTTGGTGCCGCAGCCCGAAACCAACAGGCTCGCGCCAAGAAGCAGCGGCGCAACAATCTTCTTCGTGATGCCAATCATATCTACATTCCGCGGTAGGGGTTCGTCACTGCTCTTTGAATGCGGTCGAATGCTTTCCGGTCAAGGCCCAGGAAAGACAGACCATATTCCTGCTTTGTGTCATCTTCATGGGCGATGATGCGGACAGGAATTTCAAGGTCGCAGTCTGAAAACTGGATGGTGACGGCGGCCTCATGGCCGTTTTTCAGGGCGGCTTTTTCCGCCAGGAAGCTAACGCCGCCAAGGCTGATATTCACAATGGTGCCCTTCACGTCATCCACGGTGGCAGGCAGCGAAATCCCGGAAACGCGCTTGTCCTTCCGGCGATCACCGGTTGCCGTGATGCGTATCAACCTGGTCGGGCCTACCATGCCGTATCTTCCATCTTGTTGAATTTATTTACGCACTACGGGTGCATGAAGGCAAGAGGGTATGGCGTCAGATCAGTTGATGCTTTTTCAGCAGGCGGCGCGTCTGGTTGTAGTTCAACCCCAACAGGCCGGCGGCTTCTGTCTGGTTATAACGTGCCTGTTCGAGGGCTTTCTGCAGGAGGTGGCGTTCTTTCCTCGCGACTTCTTCGGTAAAATCCAGCGGGAAGGTGATTGTATCATTCTGCACCTGCGGTGCTGCGTCTTCCTCCTGCCAGGGTTTCTGGAAAGGATCGAAGGTGATTTGCGATATCGGGGCATCTTCCGTGTGGAGGTAGACGGCTCTCTCGATCACATTCTTCATTTCCCGGACATTACCGGGCCAGTCATAGGATAATAGCTGTTGCCGCGCCCCGTCGGAAAATCCGGGGAACAGGGCCATGCCCATCTGTTTTGTCATATCCATGGCGAAGGTCTCCGCGAGCGGCAGGATATCCGTGTGGCGCAGCCTCAAGGGTGGCAGCGTGACCACGTCAAAGGCGAGCCGGTCCAGCAAATCGGCACGGAAATTTCCGTCCCTGACGCATTGGCGCAGGTTGTCGTTGGTTGCCCCGACAATCCGCACATCCACGGAAACCGTTTCATGGCCGCCGACCCGTTCAAAGGTGCCGTATTCGATGACCCGCAACAGCTTTTCCTGGACGGCATTCGATGCGGTGGCGATCTCATCCAGAAACAGGGTGCCGCCGTCGGCGCGCTCAAAACGGCCGTGATGACGGCGTCTTGCATTGGTGAAGGCGCCTTCCTCATGGCCGAACAGTTCGGATTCCAGCAGCGTTTCGCTCAAGGCGGCGCAGTTGACTTTGACCAGAGGGCCGTCCCAGCGCCGCGAGAGATAATGCAGCCGCGTGGCGACAAGCTCCTTGCCGGTGCCGCGTTCGCCAATCACCAGACAGGGTTTTTCCAGGGGGGCAAGGCGGGAAACATGTTCCATGGCCTCCAGGAACAGGGGGTCTTCTCCCAGGATTGATGGCAATTCATTCATATCGAAAACCAATGTCGAAAAACGATAGTATTTATACTATATCGATATGTTAAAATATCCAAAAGTTTTTAAAGTTATTGTATTTCAATGGGTTGTCCGTTTGGCACGGCACTTGCGCTAGGAATAGCATCAGGCACTACTTTTTGAGGATGACAGCCATGGGTGTATTTTCCCGACTGACCGACATTGTAAACGCGAATATCAATTCGCTTCTGGACCGGGCGGAGGATCCGGAAAAGATGGCGCGTTTGATGATCCAGGAAATGGAAGACACGATGGTGGAGGTTCGCTCCGCCGCCGTGAAAGCCATTGCGGATCGCAATGAAATCGAACGGCGCTTGCAACAAATCCGCGATGGTATCGAGGAATGGGACCAGAAGGCCCAATTCGCGCTGTCGAAGAACCGCGAAGACCTGGCGCGCGGCGCGCTGGTTGCGAAGCGCAAGCTGGTGGATCAGGAAAATGTCCTCGAGGCGGAAATGGTATTGTTGTCGGAAAGCATCGACAAATACGATGAGGACCTCACCAAGCTGCAACAGAAGCTGGATGAGGCCAAGACCAAGCGCAAGTCCGTGGAAATCCGCATGAAAACGGCTGAAAAGCGCGTTAAGATGCGTGAGACGCTTTATTCCGGCCGGGTGGATGACGCCCTGTCGCGCTATGATAACCTTGAGCGTAAGATCGACGAACTGGAAGCAGATGCGGAATCCTACGAATTGGGCCGCGGCAAATCCCTGGATCAGGAATTTTCCGATCTCGCGGCGGAAAATGGTGTCGATGAGGAGCTTGAGGACTTGAAGAAGAAGCTCAAAAAGCAAAAGTCTTAAGGCATGGCTGCAAGCGGACGACGATTAAACAGAGGGGCATAACATGTGGGCCATATTCGTTCTGGCGGTCGTCTTTATGTCGGTGGTCGCGCCGATCTGGATAATTGCCCACTATGTCACCCTATGGCGTGTGGAAAAGCGCCGGGACACTCTCAGTGAGGCGGCGAAAGAGGAAGCGGTCGGTCTCAAGGAGACTGCGGAAAAGCTGGATCAGCGTATCGTCGCACTGGAAAAACTCTTGGATGCCGAACTGGACGGCTGGAGGACTAAATGAGCAGGCACGGACATCACGGATGTGAAAGCCACGGATGTGGTCAACATCGCGAGCAGAAGTTCACCAGACGGCTGGCGCGGCGCCTGGGGATTTCGCGGAAATGGGTGATCGGGGGCTTTGTCATCCTGGCGATTGTGAACTTTCCGCTGGCTGTGCTTGTGTTCGCGCTGGCCTGGTTCTGGTTGAACAAGCCGCATGTAGTGGAAAAGGCCGGGGAAAAAATCTCGTCTTTCGGCCGCAAGGCAAGGGGCCGATCCGAGGCGGAGACCGAGGCACCCTATCATCAAGCGCAGGATGCAGCCACGGATGGACCGTCACATTTCAATCCGGAGGCCGACCCCTGGTTCCAGGATCTGCGTCGGCGCTTCAAGGACCTGGAGGAACGTACCGGCGATATGGAGAAATTCGTCGTCTCCAAGGAATACAAGCTGCGTCGCGATTTCAATCAGATGGGCGAAGCCTGACGCCTGTCAGAACAATCGAGACTGTGACTGCCCGAGGCCCAAGCATTTATGTGCTTGGGCTTTTCTCTTGGTGTCGGGAACCCTTACATTTGTCTGGGGTGCGGGGTGCGTGCTACCGTTTTTTCCATTGAAACTTTTGGGTTTTTTTCGATGGCGCGATGATTGCATAGATATCTAGTTAATGCATCTGCGAACAGGTGACGGCGGGGAGGCTGCAATGCTGGATACAGGCATCATTCATCTATCAAGAGGGAAGCTGTCGGGATTGGCGGCATCTGTGATCATGGCGCTGGCGCTGGTCACGGCACCGACACAGGAGGCGCGAGCCGTGCTGGTGGAGGCGGATTCTATTGAGGCGGACGGTGCGAGCAGCACGGTTGATCTCTGGCTCTTCTCCTTCGCCTCCGATACCGTTGCGACTATAAAGGTCAATGACCTTGGCGGGCCGCCGGTTGTGGGTGCGGACCCGGATCTGATCATCTATCGTGACGACGGTTTATTCTCGACTATCTTCGCCAGCGATACCGCAGCGGGGACAGACCCGGATATTACCGCCAATTTCCTTGCGGGCTCCTACATCGGGGTTGTGGGCAATCACCTGCTCAATCCGGGAAGCTTCGGCCCCTTCATGGCGGATGCCGCCCTGGCGGTGGGTGGCTATGACTATGAGTTCAATCTGCCTGCCCCGGGGGATGTGGCGATCAGTATCAACTGTGTTCTGTCCGGCAATCTGGATGGCAGTTACAGCAAACGGGTGTTCCAGTTCGGTGCCGGGGATACCTGCCGCCTGCCGCCGACACAGGTGCCGGAGCCGGGCACGGCGCCATTGTTCATCCTCGGGCTGTGCGGGTTGCTGTTATGGACCGGAAAGAGACTACGGACGGTATGATCTCAACGAAAAAGCGCCGGTGGTATACCGGCGCTTTTGTGCAATCGGATTATGTCCGGTGCCATTACACCGTGCGCATATACCATTCGTAGTCCAGCGCCGGGATCAGGCGGTTGAATTCCTGACATTCAAAGCGGCGCATACCTTCAAACACATCCCAGTATTTTTCGGTCAGATAGGGCTTCAGTTTGCTGGCTTCCTTGAAGGTGAACAGCGCATCCGGCCAGGTCAGCGGCAGGCTTTCCGGGCGTGGGCTCTCATAGGCGTTGCCCTTGACCGGGCGGCCCGGATCGATTTTGTTGACCAGACCATGGTGGATACCGGCCAACACGCAGGCCATCACCAGATAGGGGTTGGCATCCGCCCCGGCGACGCGGTGCTCCACGCGGACGGAATTTTCCGTGCAATGCGGAATACGCAGTGAAACCGTACGGTTGTTTGAGCCCCAGGCCGTATTGATCGGCGCGTAGGACCCCGCCTGCAGGCGTCGGTAGGAATTGGCGTTCGGCGCGAAAATCCCCATGCCTTCGGCCATCGTGTCGGCCAGACCGCCAATGGCATGGCGCAGGGTGTCGCGCATTGGTACGCCGGTTTCCTCATCGACCGGACCGGCGAAATAATTATTGCCGTCCTTGTCGACCAGGCTCACATGGATATGCAGTCCGCAGCCTGCCAGTTCCTCGAACGGTTTGGCCATGAAGCTGGCGCAGAGGTCATGCTTGCGGGCCATCGCCTTGATCGCACGTTTCAGCATCATGGCGTCGTCGCAGGCCAGGATCGGGTCGTCGATATGGTGCAGGTTGATCTCATATTGGCCCGCGCCATATTCCTTCACCGCCGTGTCGGCGGGAATACCCTGCTGTTCACAGGCTTCTTCCACATCTGCCAGGAAGGCGTCAAATTCGTAGAGCTCCTCAATGCCATAGCATTGGGTCATGGTCTGGCGGCGCGCCATGCTGGCGGAATGAGCCTGTTGGGCGCGGCCGCCGGGCGTCAGTTCCTTGTCCAGCAGGTAAAACTCCAGTTCAACCGCCACAACCGGCGTCAGCCCCATGTCGGTTAGAGGCTGCATCGCTGTTTTCAGGATATGACGCGGATCGCCGAAGAAGGGATTGCCCTCGTCGTCGAACATGGAGGCAATCACCTGTCCTGTCGGGCGGGCTGCCCAGGGCACCATCTGCAAGGTGCCGGAAATGCCGAAACAGGCATAATCGGGGTCGCCGTCCTGACTGCCATAGGGTATCGTGGTGCAGTTTTGACCCGTCGTATCAAGAAGATAGGTGGAAAAAGGCAGTCGGATGCCGTCATCGGCCAGTTTATGCGCGGTTTCCCGACCGATGCGTTTGCCGCGGAATACGCCATTTGCATCCGGGACCAACATATCGATGCCTGTAATGTCGGGATGCTTGTTCAGGAAGTCCTGAATTTCCTGCACCGTGATTCTGTTTGCCATCATGCCACCTGATTAAAAAACACTGGGCCAGTTCGGGAAATCGCATTTGTTCGTTGCCCGGAAGCCCGAAATATCTAAAATGTGATCACAAAGAAACAACTTTCTGAGGCTTCATGTCAATACTTAGCGAATGGTTGGATCAAACACAGGCAGAAGAAGTTGAATGCCTGGTGCCCGATATGTCGGGTATTGCGCGGGGAAAAATCGTTCCCGCAAACAAATTTTTGAAAGGGGTTGAAGACCGTAGCCTTCGCCTTCCCGAGGTCGTCTTCAGCATGGCCGTCACTGGGGATTTTGTTGACGAGTCTGAAATCGTTTCCGAGGTGAACACCGATATTTTAATGGTGCCGGATGAGAATTCCATTCGGGTCGTGCCCTGGTATGATTATTCATCTGCACAAGTTATTTGCGACGCCGTCTATACGAACGGTGAGTTAGTCGATCTTGCGCCACGTTCTGTTCTGAAGCGCATTTTGAAAATGTATGAGGAAAACGGCTGGAAGCCCGTTGTGGCGCCCGAGCTGGAATTTTATTTCGTCAAAAAGAATCTGGACCCGGATAACCCGCTGGAGGCGCCGATCGGCCTTTCCGGCCGCAAGGAGTCCGGCCGCCAGGCCTATGGCATCGACGCCGCGAACGAATTCGACCATGTGGTGGAAGATATCTATGACTTCTGTGAGAAGGCCCACATTGATATCGACACGATGATCCATGAGGCCGGCCCCGCCCAGATGGAGTTCAACTTCAATCACGGCGACCCGCTGGAACTGGCGGATCAGGTCTTCCTGGCAAAGCGTGCGGTGCGCCAGGCGGCGATGCGCCACGATATGTATGCGACCTTCATGGCGAAGCCCCATGCCAACGAGCCGGGCTCTGCCATGCATATTCACCAGTCGATCATCGATATGGAAACGGGTCAGAACATCTTTGCCACGAAGGCAGGCAAGGATTCCAAATATCTGCTGAACTATATCGGTGGGTTGCAGCGCTATGTCGGGGCTGCAATGCCGCTGTTCGGGGCGAATGTGAACTCCTATCGCCGGATTTCGCCTTATACCGATGCACCGATCAACACTCATTGGGGCCATGATAACCGCACGGTTGGCCTGCGCGTGCCGGATTCCGGTCCGGAAGCGCGCCGCGTTGAAAACCGTGTGCCCGGTGCGGATGCCAATCCTTATCTGGCGATGGCGGCAACGCTGGCTTGCGGGCTGCTCGGGATGCTGGAACGGCGCAAGGCAACCAAGCCGATGGAGGGTGATGCCTATCGACTGGCTTTCAACCTGCCGCGTCACCAGGAAATGGCGATGCAGAAACTGAATTACTGCAAGCCGTTGAAAACCATCCTGGGTGAGCGTTTCGTCAAAAACCTGATGGAAGTGAAGAACCAGGAATACGACCTCTACCACAAGGTCATCAGCTCCTGGGAGCGTGAGAACCTGCTGTTGAATGTTTAATGCAACAGCGTTGACGTGAGCAAAACGGCGGCCACTATGGTCGCCGTTTTCTTTTTGGCGGGACGTGATCGGATTGACGGTGAGGCGACTTTGAAACAGCCCCAAAACACTCTCTACTTTCCCTGTTCCGGGAAGTGGGTTCTCAAAATCGCCTGCCTTTGCGGGATACTATTTGCTGTTACGATTGTGGCGTTAGGCGCGTTGATTGTTGAAAGCGGTTTTCCCGATGCTGATTGGGAAGAGCTTGCGTTGGGGGCTGGTATGACTGTGGGTGCGCTTTGGTTGGGCCTGACGCCGTTATTGCTTTTCCGCCGTGTTAGAACATCCAGGGCCGGGCTCTGGATTGATGACCATGGCTTTGTGGACCAGACCTCTTTCTATGCGGTTGGGAGGGTGGCCTGGTCGGAGGTCGGCGATATGTGGCACCTCCAGATGCAGCGCCAGCATTTCCTCGGTCTGGATCTGAAAGATCCGCAAGGTTTTCGCTGCCGGTTATCCCTCTACCAAAAGATTGTTATCGGGCTGAACAAATTCTTTTTCGATGCCGACTATTTTGTCTCCGTCACCCCTTTGCAGGCGACACCGCAGGAAATCCTTAGTGTCATGATGGAATATCACAGCAACCACAATATCTGTGCGGGCGATGGGAAAAAGCTTTGATCTTATCTGCTGCCTCCAGTAGAATGTGATCACATTTTGGCTGTCAGGCCTGAAACGACAAATACGTTAAGGACGGGAATGCGCGGACAATCATTCAAATCATTCTGGCATCGTACGCCGACCGGGCGTTATCGCCTGATGGTTTGCTGTGCGCGTATCGACTATACGCCCTGACGCGACGGATCATATTCCGACCACCGGCATGCGCCCTCACGGCAGGGCCAGCCCAATGATAAAACACTTATCTGCTTTGGTGAGGACATCCATGAGCGAAGTCTTGAAAAACTATGATTTGGAAGAGCTGAAGAAGCTCGACAATGACCATCACATGCACCCCTTCACGGACTATAAGGGCCTGGAAGGTGAGGGCGGCAGCCGCGTGATCGTACGTGGCGAAGGCTGCTACCTTTATGATGCCGAGGGCCACAAGATTCTCGATGGTATGTCGGGCCTGTGGTGCACAAATGTGGGCTATGGCCGCAAGGAACTGGCAGAAGCCGCCTATGAACAGCTTCTGGAGCTTCCCTACTACAACACCTTCTTCAAGACGACGACGCCGCCGGCGGCCAAACTGGCCGCCAAGGTTGCCAGCCTGCTGCCGGATAATATGAATCATGTCTTCTTCTCCGGTTCCGGTTCTGAGGCCAACGACACCAACCTGCGTCTGGCGCGCCATTTCTGGCAGTTGGAAGGCAAGCCCAACAAGAAGATCATTATCAGCCGCGAAAATGCCTATCACGGCTCCACCATTGCCGGCGCCAGCCTGGGCGGAATGTCGGCCATGCACAAACAGGCCGGTCTGGAAATTCCGGGCATTGAACATGTGATGCAACCCTATTGGTTCGGCGAAGGCGGGGACATGACCCCGGATGAATTCGGCATCTATGCGGCCAGGAAGGTTGAGGAGAAGATCCTCGAGGTTGGTGCGGATAATGTGGCGGCCTTCATCGGCGAGCCGGTCCAGGGTGCGGGCGGCGTGATCATTCCACCGAAGACCTACTGGGCGGAAATCAACCGCATTTGCGAACAGTATGACATCCTGCTGATCTGCGACGAAGTGATCTGCGGTTTCGGTCGTACGGGCAATTGGTTCGGTCACCAGACCCTGGGGATAAAACCGGATATCGTCACCATGGCGAAGGGCCTCAGCTCCGGCTATCTGCCGATTTCCGCCTCCGGCGTGGGCGACCGTGTTTACAACACGCTTTACGAAAAAGGCGGTGAGTTCTTCCACGGTTATACCTATTCCGGTCACCCGGCTGCCGCCGCCGTGGCGCTTCGCAACATTGAGATCATCGAACGCGAAGGTCTGGTCGAAAAGGTTCGCAACGAAACAGGACCGTATCTGGCGCAGAAGATCAAGGAACTGGACGATCATCCGATTGTCGGTGAAACCCGCACCCTGGGTCTGCTGGCGGCAATCGAGATTACCAACGACAAGGCCAAACGCACCCGTTTCGAACCGGCTGGCAAGGCCGGTACAATCTGCCGTGACGAGTTCTTCAAACGCAATACGGTCATGCGGGCCTGTGGTGACGTGATGGTGACCGCACCGCCGCTGACCATCGAAAAAAGCCAGATTGATGATCTGATCAATACGGCGCGTGAATGCCTGGATGCGACGGCAAAGGAACTGGGCGTCATCTGACCCCTGCCTGCGGCACGCTGATGAAAAGCGCCCCTTCCACATCGGAGGGGGCGTTTTTTGTTGCCTTGAAAGATTAAAAAGTTAGCCAAGGCTTGATTCGGCTCGAATTTGGGCGCAGGAAGTTTGTCGTGGTGGGATGCCAACATAGATGGATTAATGGGTTCACGATGAATCGTAGCTTTCGGAGACTGTTGAGACGGACGCTGGCTATCGCGTTCTTTGCTCTGCTTGTGTATTTTGCCCCGTATTTCCTGCTGTTCTATGCGATCTGCGGCGCGCTGGATGTGATGCGCCATCGCAGGATCGATATGCCTTTGTTGAAGCGTTATTTCTTCGGTAACGGCGGGCTGACCTGGTTGCTGTCGCCCTTCAATCTGCTCATCGACCTGTTGTCCAAGCGCAATCATTATGTCTACAGGCTGACGGACTTACCTGAGGACTATCAGGCGGAAATCACCGATGCCATTGATCGATTCAAGGACAACAAGGATTACCTGATCGAGACGATGAACGGGCGTTTGGCGGATAACCGCCGGGGGATGCTGTTCCTGCGTTGGTACGATCGCAAGATGGACCAGAGCATCCTGGAGTTCGACCGGGATTATAAATATATCAAGACGATTGCAGTTTCGGTCTTTAACAAACGTCAGAATACCAAGCTGCACTTCGGGCCACTTCGCCTGACCTTGCGGGTACTCTACAACCTGACGCCGGTTCACGATGACAATGTTTTTATTGAGGTTGGTGGCCAGAAGCATTTCTGGCATGACGACCCATTGTTCATCTTCGACGATACCCTGTTGCACAGGTCGCTGAATGACTCGGACAATATCCGTTATTGCCTGTTCATGGATATCGTGCGGCCCAGCGCCTTTCCGGGGCTGCTGACCTTCCTGCTGAAGGCACTGAACATGCTGCTTCAGAAAATCAAAGGGATTTTCTACAAGAATTGGAGCGTGATCCGCTAAGGCGGATCACCTCTCCTCACGCTTTCCAGGTTTTCGCGTTCTCTTCAAAATCCGCCCGCTGCGGATTGACCACGCAAAAGCGTTGACCGGTGGGGGCTTCCATTACGACCCAACGGGGGAAGTCCTCTATCCGCTTTGCCCCCAGTTTTTCCAGACGAGATACCTCTGCCGCGATATCGTCGGTTTCGATATCCAGATGAATGCGGCTGTCGTGATTGACGATCTGGACTTCCATCGTAGGCTCGCCGCTGGCCGTTTTCAGTTCGGCATAACGGTCGTCCCCCGGATGGCGTTTTACTTCATAGCCCAGGGCCTGCCCCCAAAAGCGGGCAGCCTCGTCCAGGTCCTGGGATTTACAGTCGATGATAAAGGAACCAAGGCGGCTTTTATGCATTGTCCGTTCCTCCCGCTGAAACCTGTCAGCTATTTTCCGGCCAGTGGCTGATATATTTCGTGACTTCGGGGCGCTTTTTCTCGCGTGTTTCATCCGTCGGGGTGCCGAGGTAGAGGAAACCGACGATTTCGTCTTTTGCCTGCAGTCCAAGGCCTTTCTTGACGGTCAGGTCATGGGCGGGCCAGCCGGACAGCAACACGGCGCCATATCCTTTGGCATTGGCCGCCAGCAGAATATTCTGTGTGGCGCAGGCGGTGGCGACAATCTGTTCGACCGGTGGAACCTTCGGATGGTCTTCCATGATCTCCGCGCAGATTGCGACGATCAATGGGGACCGCATAGGCTTGCTGCGAATATTGGCGACGGCCTCGTCATCCGCGTCCGGCGTCTTGGCAATCAGCGCCTTGGCGAACAGGTCGGCCAGATGGAGGCGGTCGTCGCCACGAATAACCTTGAACCGCCAGGGGCGGATCGCGCCATGGTCCGGTGCACTCATCCCGGCCTGCAGAATGTCCTGCAGTTCAACATCCGACGGTGCCGGATCGCCCAGCAGGTCGGCTTTGACGGATTGGCGTTGATTCAGTGTATTAAGAACAGTCATGAAAACCCCTTCGTGATATCTGCCGATCAAATATAAGACTTTTTACCGAAAGGTGAAGATGCGAATCGTTCTTAATTTTCCGGATTATGCTTCCTTGTCGGCGGAACGATGAAGGGCAGGGCCAGTCCGAGGATAAATCCGGCCAAATGAGCCTCCCAGGCGATACGTCCGTTCACACCGAAATATTCGCCGGGCACCATGCCGAAAACCACATTGATGATCAGCCAGAAGACAATGAAGGTGATCGTCCGTTGTTGGCTGATGAAAGGGCCACCGTGATTATGGCGGTATTTCAGGGTCAGGGCTGCGACGCCTCCAAGCAAGGCGGAAACCGCGCCGGAGGCACCGATGACCGGTGTAATGGACTGCGGATCGACTGCCGTCATCGTTGCGGCCCCGGCCAAGGCACCGAGGCAATACACGAAATAGAAGTAGCCGTCGCCCACAACGCGCGCCAAGGCGCTGCCAAAGGCCAGCAGCATGCCACAATTGACCATCAGGTGAAGCCAGCTTCCGTGGATCAGGGTATAGCCGACTGGTGACAGCAGGGTTGCGATCGGGTCAAACAGCAAGGCTTCGGTGTGGACATAACGCGCCGGGAAATAGGCGAGCTTTATCATCACCATGCTGAAGTAATGGTCCGGCAGCAGGTAATAGAGAATGACATGGAAGCCAACGAGAACGCCGACGAGGCTGCTTACGGCGCGCGGGGCGTTCAGGATCGGTTCACGTTGATTGGGGGTATCCACCACGGACAAGCCTTTCGTTTGATGCCTTCCAACCTTAATGGCGATGCCCGGCAAGGCAATAGAAAACGGCGGGCACAGGGGCCCGCCGTTTTTTGTCGTAAGAGATGCTGCCGTTACGACAACTGGAACCAGGTTGCCTTGAGTTCCGTGTATTTGTCGATGGCGTGCAGGGATTTGTCCCGACCGAAGCCGGACTGTTTGTAGCCGCCGAACGGCAGGGAGATATCGCCCGCATCATAGGTGTTTACCCAGACGGAACCGGCGCGCAGGGCGGCAGCCGTCCTGTGTGCCACGTCAATATCGCGGGTCCAGACAGCCGCGGCCAGGCCGTAGATCGTATCATTGCCGATGGCAACAGCCTCTTCCGGCGTCTTGAACGTAATGGTGCTGAGCACCGGCCCGAAGATTTCTTCCTGGGCGATACGCATCTTGTTGTTCACGCTGTCGAAGATGGTCGGCTCCACATAATAGCCGCCGGTTTCGGTCAGGGCGCGGTTGCCGCCCAGTTTGAGCTGCGCGCCTTCCTGCTGGCCGATGTCGATGTAGGACAGAATCTTGTCCATCTGGCGTTCTTCGACGATCGCACCCATCTGGGTCGACGGGTTCAGCGGATCACCCGGCTGCAGTTTTTTGCCCCAATCGACAACCTTTTCCAGCAACTCGTCCTTGATGCTCTCCTGAACCAGCAAACGGGAGCCTGCGGTGCAAACTTCGCCCTGGTTGAAGAAAATACCGAAGGCGGCGCTTTTGGCGGCACGGTCCAGGTCCGGGCAGTCGCCCATGACGATATGCGGGGATTTGCCGCCGCATTCCAGTGCAACGCGCTTCATGTTGGACTGACCGGAATATTGCAGCAGCAGCTTGCCCACTTCACCGGAGCCGGTGAAGGCAATCATGTCCACGTCCATATGCAGGCCAAGCGCCTTACCTGCGGTGGAGCCGAAGCCCGGCAGGACGTTCAGCACACCATCCGGCAGGCCGGCCTCTGCCGCCAGTTCGGCAATGCGCAGGGCGGTCAGCGGGGATTGTTCCGCCGGTTTCAGGATGACGGAGTTGCCGGTGGCAAGCGCCGGACCCAGTTTCCAGCAGGCCATCATCAGCGGGAAGTTCCACGGCACGATTGCGGCAACCACGCCAACCGGTTCACGCGTGATCAGTGACAACGCGTTCGGCATGGTCGGGGCGACTTCGTCATTCACTTTGTCGATGGCCTCACCGAACCAGGCGATGGCTTCGACGGAAAGCGGGATGTCGACCGTTGTGCTGTCGCCGATCGGCTTGCCCATGTCGAGCGTTTCCAGAAGCGCCAGTTCCTCGCCATGCTTTTCCATCAGTTCGGCAAAGCGGATCAGGATTTTCTTACGCTTTTTCGGCAGCATGCGGGACCAGCGGCCATCGTTGAAGGCCGCGCGGGCAACCTGGACCGCATGGTCGATATCGGCCTGGCCACAGGCGGTGACCTGCGTCAGTACTTCGCCGGTCGCCGGGTTGATGCAGTCAAAGGTTTCCCCGGACTGGGCGGCATAATGCTTGCCGCCAACGAAGGCCTGACCGTTGATCTTCAGCGCGGCGGCGCGCGCTTTCCATTCGTCGTGACTGATGGTTACGCCCATGACGCATTCTCCTTGATATCGGATGGATAGCCGTTCTCTGCAGCAAAACTTATTTGTGATCACATTTACGCTGTTGAGGATCAAAGATCAAGAATGGAGCCTCAAAAAGAGTCAGGTGATTTTTAAAAATTAGCGCTGTATAAAGTTATAAAAGACGAAAGATCAGGGGGTTATTATGAATTTGGCCCATTGGCTGCAGCGCGCCGGCATGGCGCATGGTGACTTGACGGCGATTGCCATGGGGACAAGGCCGTTTCTCTCTTACGGCCGGCTGGCGGAACGCACTGCCCGTCTCGCCAGTGCTTTTCGCTCGGTCCATGGGCTGCAACCCGGTGACCGCGTTGCTCTGGTCGCAAAGAACTGTCCTGAATACCTGGAGGTGCTTTTCGGGATCTGGCACGCGGGGCTTGTGGCCGTTCCGGTCAACGCCAAGCTACATGGCGCGGAGGTGGCCTTCATCCTTGAGGATTCGGAGGCGTCCCTTTGTTTTTGTTCCGACAGCCTTGCTGCGGAGATTTCGGCCCATAAGCCCGCGACCTTGCGCAACCTGATTGAAATCGGTTCAGACGCCTATGACGATCTGTTCAATGAGGCGCCGATGCCCTTGCAATCGGTCGCAGCGGACGATCTCGCCTGGCTCTTCTACACCAGTGGCACGACCGGTAGGCCAAAGGGCGCGATGCTCAGCCACGGCAACCTGGTGGCGATGTCGCTTGGCTATCTGGCAGACGTCGATACGGTTGCCCCCGGCGAGGCCATCATCCACGCCGCGCCGCTGAGCCACGGGGGTGGGCTTTATGCCCTGCCGCATATCTGCAATATGGGGGTCAATGTGATCCCCGAAAGCGGTGGCTTTGAACCGGTTGAGATTTTTGAGCTTTGGGCCGAATGGGGGAATTGCTCCATGTTTGCGGCCCCAACTATGGTCAAGCGTCTGGTGGAATGCCCACTGGATGCGCCTGCCATTGGCCTGAAAAACATCATCTATGGCGGTGGGCCCATGTATGTGGCCGACGCCAAGGCCGCCTTACAGCGGCTGGGGCCGCATCTGAGCCAGATTTATGGTCAGGGGGAAAGCCCGATGACGATCACGGTGCTGACCCGCCATGTGATCGCGGACCAGAAACATGAGCGTTGGGAGGAACGGCTGGGGTCGGTCGGACTTGCCAACAGTACGGTTGAAGTTGTGGTCGTGGATGAAGATGGACATCCCCTGCCACCGGGGGAAAGCGGTGAAATCATCGTGAAGGGACCGCCTGTCATGCTGGGCTATTGGCGCAACGAGGAGGCCACGGCCAAGACTATCCGTGACGGCTGGCTGTTCACTGGGGATATGGGGGTGATGGACGATGAAGGTTTCATCACGCTCAAGGACCGCTCAAAGGACGTCATCATTTCCGGCGGCACGAATATCTATCCCCGTGAGGTGGAAGAGGTATTGCTGACCCATCCCAAGGTGCGCGAAGTCTCGGTGATCGGGCGGGCCGATCCGGAATGGGGCGAGGTCGTCGTTGCCTATGTGGTGGGGGAGGCGAGCGCGGAGGAGCTGGACGCGCTATGCCTGAGGAAGATCGCGCGCTTCAAACGGCCCAAGGACTATCTCTTCCTGGAAAGCCTGCCCAAGAATAACTATGGCAAGATCCTGAAAACTGAACTGCGGGAGCGGGACGCGGCGCGTTAAAGCCGCGCCGTGAGCAATTTGATCCCGGCAATGCCAAAGGCCAGCGCCATGAAGGCTTCAAGACCTCTACGCAAGCGGGCATAGGCCCGGATGGCTGTGTTGGTGGAAAAGAGCAGGGCATAGCCGCCGAAAATCAGCAATCCCAGAATCTCACAGCCGATGAGAATGGCGAAGGTCATCCAGAGAGGGCTGTCGGGTTTCAGGCCGAGGGCAATGATCGCCAGCCACACGAAGACTGCCTTGGGGTTTGTCAGGTGAAGCAGCAGGCCGCGCAGGAAATAATTGCGTGTCTTCTCTGAGGGCTGGGGCATCGGCATGCTATCGGACCGCAGGGAAGACCGGAAGGAATTCACCGCAAGCCATAACAGATAAATCCCGCCAACAATCTTCAGGGCGGTAAACGCCCATCCCAATGTCATCAATGTGGCAGACAGGCCGAAGGCCGCAACGATCCCCCAGATGGCGGAACCGAGGATGACCCCCATCGCCAGAAGCAGGCCGTTGCGCCGCCCCTGACTGACAGAGGTGGAAGCGATGGCAAGGTTGGCCGGGCCGGGACTGGCGACACCGATGACATAGGCGCCATAGGCGGTGAAAAGCGCACCGGAATGGGCCAGGAAATCTTCTGTCATCGTGCCGTACCCCCTATCTCTTGTTGTTGTTCAGGAGACTAGCAAGGTGAGATATGGCGGCAATCGGAATATTGGCCCGTTACAATTTATTCGATTTAAAACAGATGGGTACACTATTTTTGGAAGTTATTTTTCCGGTGATTTGACCACCAAAGTGGAGCCCTGGACATCCGTCACGACCATTTGTTCGTCTTTGTTGAGCGGGGTGGCGGCCTGATTGACGACAAGCCACTGGCTGTCGCCCAGTTTTGCCCGGCCACGGTTGCCGTCCAGGACTTCTGTGATCGTCACCGTGCGGCCAACATATTGTGCGCCGCGCCGATTGAGGGTGGGGTCCGCGCTTTCGACGGGATGTTTCTTCTGCCAATTGCGGTAGCAAATAACGGAAACCAGGCTGAGTGCGGCGAAGGTGACCAGTTGAAACTGCCAGGGAAAGCCGGGCCAGAAGAAGGCAATCGCCCCCACTGCCAGGGCCGACAGCCCCATCCACAGAAAGAAGACGCCGGGCAAGAGCAACTCCAGCACCATGAAGGCAACGCCCGCAATGAACCAGTGCCAGAATTCCAGAGTGCTGATGAATGTTTCGATCATGGCTTTTGCCCGGTTGTCCTGTGCCTAGCCTTTGGATTTGTCGCCCAGGGCGTCCTTGGCGATTTCGGCAATGCCCGCCAGTGACCCCAGCGTGCTGGTCGCCTCGATCGGCAGGATCATGGTTTTTTGCTGTGGTGATTTGGCAAATTCACTCAGGGCTTCGACATATTTCTGGGCCACGAAATAGTTGATCGCCTTGGCATCACCCTTTGCGATGGCCGCAGAGACCATTTCGGTTGCTTTCGCCTCCGCCTCTGCGGCGCGCTCACGGGCCTCTGCGTCGCGGAAGGCACTTTCCCGGCGGCCTTCGGCTTCCAGGATCGCGGCCTGTTTCTCACCGTCGGCGCGCAGGATGGCTGCCTGCTTGAGACCATCCGCCTCCAGGACCTGGGCGCGTTTGACACGTTCGGCCTTCATCTGGCGGGCCATGGCCTCAACAAGGTCGGTCGGCGGGGAAATGTCCTTGATCTCGATCCGGGTAACCTTGATACCCCAGGGATTGGTTGCCTCATCCACCACATGCAGCAGGCGGGCGTTGATCTCGTCACGGTTGGACAGCAACTCGTCCAGGTCCATGGAACCCAGGACCGTACGGATGTTGGTCATGGTCAGGTTCAGGATCGCACGTTCGAGGTTGTTGACCTCATAGGCCGATTTGGCAGCGTCCAACACCTGGAAAAAGACCACGCCGTCGGCAGTGACCATGGCGTTGTCCTTGGTGATGACGTCCTGGCTGGGCACATCGAGGACGGTTTCCCGCATATTGATTTCGCTGCCAACGCGATCCACGAAAGGTGTGATCAGATGCAGGCCCGGGGTCAGGGTCTTGGTATATTTCCCAAAGCGTTCGACCGTATATTCCATTCCCTGCGGCACGACTTTGACCGCCATGAAAACCAGAAGGATCGCCAGAACGACGATAGCGATCACAAAAAATGTCGATAATTCAAGGAACACAGTCCAATCCTTCCCCAATGAAATCTATTCACTGGATATAGGCGAGGTTCCAATTTTGCGCAACAAAATGCGGTCGGTTCAGGTGGCCGCCAGGGCCTCATCGGCATTCGGACGGCGGAAAAGGTAACGATAGAAAATGCGGTCGGGCATGCTGTGAACCCAGATGGACAAGGGAACACAGATGGCGACGGTAAAGGCCAGCCGTCCCAGCACCACACCGACCCAGTCCGCGCCCAGGGCAAGGATAATGAACGTATCCTCGATCAGGCTGTGGCACAGGCACATGAAGCACAATGACAGGAAGATGCTGCGCGGTCGCAGATGGCCCCTGCGGATTTCGGCCAGGATCAGGCCGCCCCCGAAGGCAAGGCCAAGCAGGACACCGACCATCGCAAGCGGTGCGGCGTTGGGGCCCACACCGACAACCGACAACGTCGGCGCCAGAAGGCGCGTCAGACGGGCGGTAATGCCGGTCAATTCCATTACTTTCAGGCCGGTGACCAGGCCCAGCAGAATCCAGAAAATCATGAACAGGGATTGGGCGCTGTTCCAGGCCCAGTCAGCCCAACTGACTTCACCCGGCTGCTGAGCCGACCAGAGGGTGACCGCAGCGTCGTTGTAACCGCCGACCAGGGTATAGGCCTTGTGTAACAGCCAACCGAAAAGAAAAGCAGTGGCAAACCGGAAAAGCGTGGTGAAAAGCAGGCTGCAGCCGGTCTTTTGAACGATACGCTGTTCCACCGGCATGGAATGGGCCATCAGCATCATGCCACCGATCACCGTGGCGTCGACAATCGTATAGTCCATATTCGGCAACAGGCTGATCAGTGCAGCGGCCCCGCCATAGAGGCCAACCAGAATATTGGTGGCGAGGACAATACTGGCCTCGGCAGGCAGGCCGACGAGGTCCATCACGGGGGCCAGCAGATGGCTGACGACCTTGACCAGTCCAAGCCGGATACCGATTTCGACCAGGATCATGATTGGTACCATGATCTTCAACAGGTCCAGATACAGTTTTACCGTATCGGTCAGAATTTTTCGACTGGTTCCCACTAACATGATCATCCCCCCTTTGGGTGTTCGCCAAGCCGGAGTGTATGGGAAAAGGGATGGAATTGGTGGTCAAAAATTAGGTAATTGTGCAATAATAAGCCAAAATTTTTATTCTATGTGGATGAATTAATCATGGACGCGCAAGACAGGCGCATTTTGGAAATCCTTCAACGGAACGCGGATGTCACCAATGCGGAGCTTGCGAAACAGGTCCATATGTCTCCGTCCAGTTGTCTGCGCCGGGTCAAGCGTCTGGAAGACAGAGGGGTGATTACCCGCCGGGTGGCGCTGGTGGACCCGGAAAAGGTGGGGCGCGGACTGACGTCCATCATCCATGTGGTCCTGGACAAGCACGGTCGTGCGCATATGCAGGATTTCATCCGCCGCCTTCAGGATGAACCGGCAGTCCAGCACGCCTATGGCGTGACCGGAGAGGCGGATGTGGTGCTGATTTTGCGGCTGCGCGATATGAAGGAATGTGCGCGGATTAACGAGCGCCTGTTCGACAACGACCCTAATGTGGTGCGTTTCCATACGCATTTTGCAATGCAAAGTTATAAAGACGATATTGCGGTGTCGCTGGATGCTGCGGTCTGGTAACGAACGGAAAAATCGCTATATCCTTACTTATGATCGAAGAGCAGTCACAAATAACCGTTACCTATGATGGCAATGAAGACCGGCTGTTTCTGCGTCTGCAACTGGAAGGCAAGGAAGTCCGGGCGTGGCTGACGCGGCGGATGACCAGTAATCTCTTTGGAATTATCGAGAAGCTTTTTGCGTATCTTGCCGGTACCAAAGCACAGCCTGAGGAACAGCGTCAGGCCGTATCCCAGTTTCGGCAGGATCAGGCGCTGACCAAGGCCAATTTTTCCCTTCCATACAAAGAGCAGGGCGCAGAACCCTATTTCCAGGACGGCCCTTTGCTTGTGACCAAGGTTGACTTCAGGCCCCAGAAGGATGGGCGCGTGACGATTGTCCTGTCCGGACAACAGGATGACAAGAATGTGGCCTTCACCATGAATGAAGAGGATTTGCGCGCCGTCATGCAGCTTCTGATCGCGGCGGTGAAAAAGGGGGACTGGGGTCTGACTGTCCCGGCCAGCATGAGCGCGAATGCCGGTACCGGCCAGAAACCGGTTGTTCATTAACGGTAATATGACATTATTTTCCGGTGCACGCCGCTCTCTCTCATCTTGTGCAGGGCCTTGTTGAAGTCTGCCAGAATGGCCTCATAGTCAGGCCACTTCCGGCTCAGGCAAACGCGAAAGAGATAGGGCTCCCTATCCTGTAAGGTGAGATAGCGGACCTTGCCTCCGATTTTCATGTTGCGGGCGATGAACTGGATGGCTTCCTTGCCGGACCACAAGGCATCGATCCGCCCGATCATCAATAGGCGAAGGCCGCTTTCCGTCGAATTCAGGACTGTGTGAGGAACGCCCGCCTGTTTCAACTGGCCTTCATCGGCATAGCCGCGGACCGCCCCGAAACGAATATCCATGGCGTTAAAATCCTCGATCCTCTCCGGCTGCATACCGGCATAGTCTGCACGCACCACCAAAGCCTGGGTCAGTTGGCTGGTGGGATCGGAGACGGCCAGAAAGGACCGCCTTTCCGGGACGTCACCACAGGAAATAAGACCCGAAATCTTGCCTTCCTGTGCATAGGCCAGGGCGCGCGCCCAGGGCATGAAACGGATTTCAAACGGACGCCCGGCCTCTGTCATGGCGTATTCCAGAATCTCGATATCAATGCCGGGGTGGATATCTTCTGGGTCCTGAATGTCATAGGGGGGATAGTTCACCGCACCGAATACCAGAATCTTCTCCGCCGCATAGCCGTGAAAAGCGGACAATGAAAGAAGAAGAAACCCTATGGCAATGCGCGCAAACATTTTACCGTCTCCCATGACTGTTCATGGTAGCCGGCAAAGATTGGCAAATCGTTACTGATCCACGAGGCGGGCCAGGCGGGCGGCGGTTCTTCCCTTGAGGGCGCCGGGCTGTGGCATGATGACGTAACAATTATCATAGGGGGTCGTGACCGTATGGTCCCCGTTCACGCCGATTTCGGTCCCTGACTTCGGGACACATTCCAGGGAATGCACGGGACGTGTGAAGAAGAAATTTTCCCCTTCGGTGGTGATTGTATGGGTGACGTCCAGAACTTTCGGGGTGCCCGTGGCCGGTTGAAAGTTGAGGCGTGCGGCATCCTCTTCCGACAACATGCCGTGCATGTCGAGGAAGGCCAGCGCCGTCTGAATGGCAAAATCCGCTGTCTTCGATTTCCAATGTGCGCCGCATTCGACCAGCAAGGCGGTCTTTTCGCTTTCGGGATGGTCGAAAGGTTCATAGTCCCGCAGGCGTTTGCCCGCCACATGGCCGTCATCGCGAACCACAAAGGGGGACTGGCCCAACGAGAGGGCAAGTTCCAGATTCTTTGAGCGCCGCCCCGCCAGTGTCAGGGCCGGACAATCTTCCGACATGGAATGAAGGTCGAGCAGGCTGTCCGTTTCCCGGATCAGCGGCAGCAGGGCGCGGGCGCGGTTCATTTCCGATGACTTGCGGGACCCGCTCAGCATATGCGGTGACCACAGCCGGTTCATGTCCTCGTCAACAAAGCGGGCGGTGTGCGGATGGGCAGGGTCGTACGTGTCATAGGCGGCGACATTGGCGAAGCACAGGGTCAGACAGCCTTTGGCCGGGCGGATATCATGCCTTAACAGATAATCCAGTGCGATGGCGCCGCAGATCTCGTTGCCATGGATGATTGCGGAAATAAACACGCGGGGACCAGGGACACCGCTTTCGAAGCGGTGAGTATAGTCGCACCCTGTATTACCCTTGGCATAAGGGCTGATATCAGGCGGTGAAATTTCCTGTGCCGGGGCCATGATATCCTTATGTCTTGATTTTCAATCACTTCATCATGCCGCAATCCCTAAATCACGTAAATGCGTTTTTAGGGCGGATGGCTCGTTAAAGTGGTGTGTCATGAAGCCGAGTTCGCGTGCAGAGGCAATGTTTGCCTCACTGTCGTCGATGAAAAGTGTCGTTTCCCGAGGCAGGTTAAACCGTTCTTCCGCCAGCAGGAAAATGGCCGGGTCCGGTTTGATCAACCCCTCATGAGCGGAAATAATCCGATCGTCGAATTCTTTAAGGAACGGGTATTTCTCTTCCGTCAGCGCGAAAGTCTCCCGAGCATAGTTGGAAAGCGCGTAGACCGGATATCCGGCCGCCCGCAGGTTGCGTTTCATCTCCACGGTTTCCTGGATGGGGCCGTTGATGGTTTCCATCCAACGGTCCCAATAGGTCTGAATCTGACTTTCATATTCCGGATGGCGGGATTTCGCCTCCGCAATGCCGTCGGCCCAGCTGCGTCCGCGGTCCTGTTCAACATTCCATTCCTGGGGGCAGACTTCGGTCAGGAAGAAGTCACGCTCTTCATCGTCGGCGAATATCTTGCTGAAAAGGTGAGCGGGATTCCAGTCGATCAGAACATTGCCAATGTCGAACAGAAAATGCGTAGCCGTCATATGACTTTCCCTTCCCTGGAAACCGCCCGTGAATATGAACCGGCAGAGTAGAATATTTGGGGAGGGAGGCAAGATCGAAAAAGGGGGGATCGGATAACCGACCCCCCTTCAAGGTCACAGGGAGCACCGTGCCAGGAACTGTTCCTGGCTTACGAACACCCGCTTGTGCCACCGCAGGTGACACATTTCATGCAGGTGCCGTTGCGGACGAGGGTGAAGTTGCCGCATTCGCCGCAGGCATCACCTTCGTATCCTTTTGCACGCGCTTCACGGATTTGATCGAGGCGCGTATCAACCTCCTGGACCACTGTCTCCTTCACGGAGACCGTCGTTTTCGTTTCTGTAATCCCGTCGTTCAGGGACGTATCGCCGTTGGCGGCATTGGCCAGATTGGCGACGATGTTGAAATTCTGTTTGGACCGGACGAAGCCGCGGCTGGTGATCGCCTTGATGGTGGCGACCGCCTGGGCGTGTTCATCCGGGGCGGCGCTTTCTTTCTCACCGGCACCGAGGGCGTCCGGATACATGTCGCCCGGCTGGACATGCGCCAGGTCGTCGCGGCCCAGATAGCTGATTGCCAGTTCCCGGAAGATGTAGTCGAGAACACTGGTTGCCATTTTGATGGTGTCGTTGCCTTCAACCAGACCCTGCGGTTCGAACCGGGTGAAGGTATAGGCATCGACGAATTCCTCAAGCGGCACGCCATATTGCAGGCCGATGGAAACCGCGATGGCGAAATTGTTCATCAGCGAGCGGAAGGCGGCCCCTTCCTTGTGCATGTCGAGGAACAATTCACCCAGGCTGCCATCTTCATATTCGCCGGTGCGGATATAGACCTTATGCCCACCGACGATGGCTTTCTGGGTATAGCCTTTCCGGCGATGCGGCAGCTTTTCACGCTCCGCCCGTTTCTCGATGATACGCTCGACGATTTTTTCCGCGATGACCGGGGCGGCTTCGGCGGGGCTGGCGTCAGCCAGGTCATCCGCCAGATCCTCATCGTCCAGCAGGGCAGCGGACAACGGCTGGCTCAGCTTGGAGCCGTCGCGGTAAAGCGCATTGGCCTTCAGGCCCAGACGCCAGGACAGCAGATAGCTTTCCTTGCATTCCTCAACCGTCGCCGAATTCGGCATGTTGATGGTTTTGGAGATGGCACCGGAGATAAAGGGCTGTGCAGCGGCCATCATGAGAATATGGCTGTCGGTATTGAGGAAACGCTTGCCCTTCTTGCCACAGGGATTGGCGCAATCGAAGACCGGCAGATGTTCGTCCTTCAGATGCGGCGCACCTTCCAGGGTCATCGCCCCGCAGCAATAGGTATTCGCCGCGTCGATATCGGCCCTTGAGAAGCCCATATGGCGCAGCATATCGAAGGAGAAATCATTCAACTGTTCGTCGGTGAGGCCCAATACGTCCTTGCAGAAATCGTCACCCAGGCTCCAGCGGTTGAAGGCGAATTTGATTTCAAAGGCGCTGACCAGGGCATCTTCCACTTTCGCCAGTTCGGTTTTGGTGAAACCGCGTTCGGTCAGGGTCTCATGATTGATCTTCGGCGCACCATCCAGCGTGCCGTTGCCGACCGCATAGCTGATGATCTCTTTGATCTGCTGCTGGCTGTATCCCAGGTTGCCGAGGGCTTCCGGGACCGTGCGGTTGATGATTTTGAAGTAACCGCCGCCAGCCAGTTTTTTGAATTTGACGAGCGCGAAATCCGGTTCGATCCCGGTCGTGTCACAATCCATCACCAGACCGATGGTGCCGGTGGGGGCGATGACAGAGACCTGTGCGTTGCGATAGCCATGTTCTTCGCCCAGGGACAAGGCTTTGTCCCAGGCCGCTGCGGCGGCCTCGGTCAGGTCTGCCTGCGGAACATTCGACTGGTCCAGCGCGACCGGCGGGACGGAAAGGGTTTCATAACCCTCACTTTCGCCATGGGCCGCGCGCCGGTGGTTCCGGATCACACGCAGCATGGCATCGCGGTTATCCGCATAGCCGGGGAAAGCTCCCAACTGGCCGGCCATTTCCGCGCTGGTAGCATAGGCCACGCCGGTCATCACGGCGGTGATTGCGCCGCAAAGCGCACGGCCTTCATCTGAATCGTAGGACAGGCCCATGGCCATTAGCAGTCCGCCGATATTAGCGTAACCCAGGCCCAGGGTCCGGAATTTGTAGGACAGTTCGGCAATTTCCTTGGACGGGAACTGCGCCATCAGCACCGAAATCTCCAGGGCGATGGTCCACAGGCGCACGCCATGTTCAAAGGCCTCGACGTCAAAGCTCTTGTCGTCACGACGGAAGGTCATGAGGTTGAGCGAGGCGAGGTTGCAGGCCGTGTCGTCCAGGAACATATATTCCGAGCAAGGATTGGATGCGTTGATCCGGCCCGAATTGGGGCAGGTATGCCAGTCGTTGATGGTGGTGTCGAACTGAACCCCCGGATCGGCGCTGGCCCAGGCCGCATAGGCGATCTGTTCCCAAAGGTCGCGGGCACGTACGGTCTTCGCGACACTGCCATCGATCCGGTGAAGCAGGTTCCAATCCGCATCGTCGACAACGGCCTGAATAAAGGCGTCGGTCAGGCGCACCGTGTTGTTGGCATTCTGGCCGGAGACGGTCGCATAGGCGTCGGAATCCCAGTCGGTATCATAAATCGGGAAGTCGATATGCGCGTAGCCCTGCTTGGCAAAGTCGATGACCCGTTTGACGAAGTTTTCCGGGATCATGACCGCGCGGGCCGCCTTGATAGCCTGTTTCAGGGCCGGGTTGGCCTTGGGATCAAAGCGTTCTTCTTCCGGCAGGCTCATGTCATGGCAGGAAGCCATGATTTCATTCATATGTTTGTTGTGGAGCTTGGAACCGGCCACCAGACTGGCGACCTTCTGTTCTTCCGTCACCTTCCAGGTGATGAAATCCTCCACATCGGGGTGGTCAATATCGACCACGACCATCTTCGCCGCGCGGCGGGTAGTGCCGCCGGACTTAATCGCGCCTGCGGCCTTGTCGCCGATTTTCAGGAAGCTCATCAGGCCGGAGGATTTGCCGCCGCCGGAGAGCTGTTCACCGCCACCACGAATGGCGGAGAAGTTCGACCCCGTGCCGGACCCGTATTTGAACAGTCGCGCCTCACGAACCCAGAGATCCATGATGCCACGTTCATTCACCAGGTCGTCTTTGACGGACTGGATAAAGCAGGCATGGGGCTGCGGATGTTCATAGGAGGATTTGGATTTGACCAGCTTGCCGGTCTGGAAGTCCACATAGTGATGGCCCTGGCTGGGGCCGTCGATACCATAGGCCCAATGCAGACCCGTGTTGAACCATTGCGGGCTGTTCGGCGCGCACATCTGACGCGCCAGCATATAGCGCATTTCATCGTAATAGGCCTTGGCATCGTCTTCGGAATCGAAATAGCCGCCTTTCCAGCCCCAATAGGTCCAGGTGCCGGCCAGTCGGTTGAAGACCTGGGTGGCGGACATTTCCGGGCCAAAGCGTTCTTCTTCCGGCAGATCTGCCAGTGCCTTGTCATCGGGGGCATGGCGCCACAGGAATTCGGGAACATCCTTTTCCTTGACCGCTTTCAGATGCGTCGGGACACCGGCCTTACGGAAGTATTTCTGCGCCAGCACGTCGCAGGCGACCTGGCTCCAGGAGGTGGGAACTTCTATGTTTTCCAGCTTGAAAACAATCGTGCCATCCGGATTCTTGATTTCGCTGGTAGCCAGACGAAATTCAATCCCTTCGTAAGGCGACTCATCCACTCGCGTGAAACGACGCGTAATCCGCATGCCGGATTCCCCTTTTCCCAGATATTGTGTCTTTAAATGCCTTGTACCCGCTTGCGATGATTTGGCCCAATATCTTGTGGTCAACACAAGCTCTGGTCGCTCCCCAGCGTCCGTTGGACACTACATCTATGCAAGCCGGAATATTTAGCCACAAAATAACTCCTGTCGCAACATATTTTGTGTTTTTTCGTGAATACTATCAACATGTAGTAATTTTAAATAAAATTAAGTATTCGCTTGCTGTGCTTGGAAAGCTTGATTTGGGCCGGTTTCTGAAACGCCGTAACACTACATCTTGTGTCGGGTATCCTATGGCGGATGGCGGAATCCCGGAGCTGCCGCCGGGGAGCCTGCGGTGGGTCAATTCGTCCAAGAAACATTCTCGGTCTGCTGGTCTGATACTTGGGCATTATTGCAGATTTATGTCCTGTTCTGGACAGTTCGAATTTCGACTTGTGAAGACTTCATGACGGTGCAGAATTGGCCCCCAGTCGGTTCTACATATCCCCACGGTCGCTAAAACCCGGTCATATACAGGATAAGTACGCAAGAAGTCTGGACGAAGCAGGGCGGGAGTGTCATATTCCGCCGGTCCGTTTCCGGACAGGATCGATTTGATTTTTGAAGAAGGTGGAGCGCGCCTCATCATGGCTAACGCAATTACCCGTGTGATCACTTGGCTGAATGGCGAACTGGTGGGTGAAGACCAGTTCGGTAACAAATACTACCAGCAACGTCGCCAGCGCGACGGTGCCCGCCGTCGCCGTTGGGTTCTATATAAGGAAAAAGACGAAGCCAGCCGCGTGCCGCCGGAACATCATGCCTGGTTGCACTACACCATTCAGGACTTCCCGGCACAGCCGACTCCGCTGAAGCCGTGGCAGCGTCAGCATCAGGCAAACTATACCGGAACCGAACTTGCCTACCGTCCGCCGGGGCACACACTGGAAGGCGGTAAACGCGCCAAAGCCACCGGGGACTATGAGGCGTGGCAGCCTGAGTAAGCCTGTGCCGGTGCGGGGGACATGATGAAGACCAGCAAAGAGACGATGCAGACCTGGGTTGGTGCCCTGGTTTTTGTCTTGGGCGTTGTGTTTCTTGTCTGGAGCTATGTTTCCGACAGTCAAAAAGGCGGTGACACCAAGGGGATGGAACTGACCGCACGGTTCCGTTCCGTCGATGGGATCACCGTCGGAAGTCCTGTGCTTCTGGCCGGTATCAAAATCGGCGATGTCAGTGCGATGCGCTTCGATGAGAAAAACTATAGCGCCATCCTGACCTTATCTGTGCGGGATGATCTGGAAATCCCCTATGACAGTGCTGCCAATATCGCAAGCGACGGTGTGTTTGGCGCGAAATATGTCAGCATCGAGCCCGGTGCGGAGTTTGAATCGCTTCGCAACGGCGATGTGTTCGAATATACGCAAGACTCCATTATCATAGAGGAATTGCTGGAAAAAATTGTCGTCCTGGGCGAGGAGCGCAGGGCGGAACGCCTTAAAAACAAAGCGGAAGAAGGCGCCGGTAGTGAAGGGGAATTGCAATGAAGCGCAGCATCATTGAAACAGTGCTCGGGGCCGTCGTCCTCATGGTTGCGGGCGTCTTCCTGGTTTTCGCTTATAACCTGAGCGATATTAAGTCCGTTGACGGCTATTCGATCACGGCGCGTTTTAACGCGATTGATGGTCTCTCCCTGGGGTCGGACGTCCGCATTGGCGGTGTGAAGGTCGGCTCCGTAACCGACCAGTATGTTGATAACGAGCAGTTCCGCGCCGTTGTCAAACTGTCGATCGAGGACCGTATCCGGCTACCGGAAGATTCTGTTCTCTCTATTACCAGTAACGGCCTGCTGGGTGGTAAATACGTGAAGATCGAGCCCGGCACGAGCCAGACCCTTGTCGCAGATGGTGGCGAGCTGAAAAACACCCGGGATGTGCGATCCCTGGAGGAGTTGATCGGCCGCGCGATATTCCTTGTGACCGACAACAGCAAATAACGAGACGCTGCTGACGATGTCTGAAAAGAACGACAAGCAGAACGCCTCCTCCTCGCCGCGATCGCAGCAATGGAGTCCTGAAAGCTACCAAAAAAATGCCGCATTTGTTGCAGAGCTTGGGCTTCCCCTGCTTGACCTGCTGAGGCCGGTCCCGGGGGAGCGGATTCTCGACTTGGGGTGCGGCGACGGTGTGCTGACGGAAAAACTGGCAAAAATTTGTGAAGTGGTTGGCGTCGACGCCAGTCCGGAACAGGTTCAGGGCGCGCAGGCCCTTGGGTTGAATGCGCAGGTCATGAGTGGTGAGGCGCTGACCTTCGACCAGGAATTCGATGCGGTTTTTTCCAATGCGGCCTTGCATTGGATGCTCAATCCCGACTCGGTAATCCGTGGTGTCCGGCGGGCACTCAAGCCCCAAGGGCGGTTCGTTGCTGAATTTGGCGGGTTTGGGAATGTCGCGGCGATTCGCGAGGCGCTGGAACGAGAGCTCGACCGTCGCGGTATTGATGGGGCCGGTCTGAGCCCCTGGTATTTTCCAGCACCTGACGAATATCGTGGCAGACTGGAGGCCGAGGGGTTTGCGGTTGATGACATGGAGCTGTTTGACCGCCCGACCCCGCTGCCGGGTGATGTAACCGGCTGGTTGCAGACATTTGGTGAAAGTTATCTTGCGGCGGTGCCGGATGAAGAGCGGGACGATTTTCTGACGGCGGTCCGGGAGGCGTTGCGTCCTGTGATCTGTGGTGAGGATGGCGTCTGGATGGCTGACTATGTGCGTTTGCGTTTTGCCGCGCGCCTCCAGGCTTAGGAGACCGGAATGAAAAAGATTGTCGTGTCATGTGTAGTCGCCGCAGGGCTGTTCTCGTCTGGCTCTGCCCTGGCGGATGCAAAAAACACGGCTGTCCTGCAGGGGTTGGACAAGGTGACCGCCCGAACCCAAACCTTTGATGTTCCGTTGAACCAGACGGTCAAATTCGGCAGCCTGGACATCACCTTACGCCACTGTGACCGCACACCGCCTGAGGAGCCCCCTGAATCGGCGGCTTTCCTTGAGATTGTGGAAAAGCGGGAAGGAGCTGATCCCAAACAGCTTTTCAGTGGCTGGATGTTTGCCTCCAGTCCGGCCTTGTCTGCCTTGCAACACCCGGTCTACGACGTCTGGGTGCTTGAATGCGTGAACCGTCAGGACAAGGCAGAAAACACCACGGATGATCCCGCCGCAGGCGAACAACAACAATCGCAGTAGCTTATTTCGATAGGGTAACGGCTGTGCGGTCCTGTGCGGTCAATACGCCAAATCGAAGGATCGCCGCCAGTGACAGCGCGAATACGACCAGTGCCAGAATGGCTGCGCCACTCCAGCCATGCATATCGACGGTAAAGCCGAAGACCGGTGGGATTGCGACCACCGCGATTTCGTTGATATGGGTGAACATACCCTGAAGCACCGCCATGGTAAGTCCCTGCGCCGCGACTGCCGGTAGCAGGGCAAAGCCTGCACCGCCGCATATTCCCTGACCGAAAAAGAACAGACCTGTTGCAAGAATGGCAACGGCGAGGCCGGGGCCCGTCAGCAGGGTCGTGGACACAATGGCCAGGAGAACCAGGGCAGCGGCGAACAGTGTAACACCGGACCATCCGCGTGCCATCAGCCCGCCGGCAAGTACGCTGCCGATACAGCCACCGACCAGAGAGCCGATCCCGACCAGGGTTGCGGCATTGGCAAGAGACCAGTCACCGGTTTCGATCAGCGTGCTTGGCAGGAAGAGGGCGATTGCCTGGGTTGCTCCGGCAAAGAGAGAGAAGGCGATGGATACATAGCGGGCAGAAGGATTGCGCAGGGTTGGCATTATGGCCTGACCCAGTCGCATCGTCCGACTGGGTTGGGTCGGGCTTTCCAGGAAGAACAGCCCGACAAGTGCAAGGGCGCAGGGGAGAATGGACAGGAGGGTGACCATTTCCCAGCCGTAACGTTCCACCAGCGCACCGGAGAGCCATGCGCCGATTGCCACGCCAACCGGGACGAAAGTGCCCCAAAATCCCATGACCAGATTGAGTAGTCTGCCGCTGACCAGGGCGCACATCAGGCCTGGGCAGGCGGTGACCACAATCAGATAACCGAAGCCGGAAAAGAAACGGCAGGCATAGAGGAACATCAGGTTCGGCGAAAAGGATACACCAACCATCCCTGCAATCATCAGTGCTGATCCGATGATCAGCGCGCGTTTGTATCCTACCTGTGCGATCCAGGCGCCGGCAAAGATCCCGCAACATGCCCCGGCCCCGGTAATCAGCGAAGACGCCAGGGCGATTGACGCCTTGTCGGAATCGAATGCCATCTGCAGGGCCGGGACCATTGGTCCGAACAGGCCCAGCTGCATGGCGGCAAACATGCCAGTGCAATAAAGCAGGGTGATTTCGAAACTGATACGCCGGGGCATTCTGATATGATCCATTCGGTCCATTGGGGAGGCACCATACGCAACCCCGGCCCGAAGCCCAACGTATAAAATATGCGTCAGAAAGTATAGCGGATGGACGGTGGCAGATTGGCGAATGTGCGTTCGTCAATGCTGGTGGTCAGCCGTACATGACTGCCGTCCTCCAATCTCAGGCGTTCCCAAAGGACGTGCTGTGGGGCGACGCGTAGAGGTGGACCCTCGCGACCCTGTACGGGAAAGGCAAGGCAATCTATTTGTCCGTCCCACCAGCCGAGGTTGTCCAGGGATTCTTCCGCCCTTGCGATTTCTTCGGTGGCGAATTGCCAAAGAGTGACGCCAAGAAGGTCCGATTGCGGGCGTTGCCATTCCGCTTCCCGGGCGGCGGAGGAGATCAACAGGTTATGGGACTGGTCTTCGATCAGGTGAACGCAATCCCGCGATCGCATCACAAGGCGTTTGAGGGCGGCGTCCAGGCGTGTCCGGCGTTGATTTCCCGCCATCATCGATTGGATGATGCGTAACAGATGCGGCGCGGGTATCTGCTGCCCGCGTTCCCAGCGGGACACGCTGGCCTGTGTTACGCCGAGCGTTTCAGCCAGATAATCCTGTTTGATGTCCTGCGCCCGCCGCCAGCGCTTAAGCTGTCGACCGTCAAATACCGTTGCCATGCTTTTTTGAAAGGTTCTCTGTCGTTCCATGGCGCAAGCTATCAGCAGTTTCGGGAAAAATCGAGTCCCCCATAAAAACAGCCCGGCTGGAAAGGCCGGGCTGTCAGTCAGTCGTGGAAAATGATGATCGTTACAGGGCTTCGTCTGCGGCCATCTGTTCGTCTTTTTGACGCTGCAGTTCCTGGCGCCTGGTGATGTGGGAGGCTGTGACGACACCGACAGCAACCAGGCCGACCAGGATGGTTGAAACCGCGTTGATCTCCGGCGTGACCCCCAGTCGGACGGAACTGTAGATTTTCATCGGCAGGGTTGTTGCGCCCGGGCCGCTGGTGAAACTGGCAATGACCAGATCGTCCAGGGACAGGGTGAAGGACAACAGCCAGCCGGAAACAACTGCAGGCATGATGATCGGCAGGGTCACCTGGAAGAAGGTCCTGAACGGCGGTGCGCCCAGGTCCATGGCTGCCTCTTCGATGGATTGATCGAAGGTAACCAGGCGGGACTGGACGACCACAGCCACATAACACATGGAGAAAGTGATATGGGCGATGGTGATGGTCATGAACCCACGGTCAATGGAAATTGCCACGAACATCAGCAGCAGCGACAGGCCGATGATGACATCCGGCATGACGAGCGGCGCATAAATCATCCCGGAAAACAGGGTGCGGCCGCGGAAGGAGCCGAAGCGCACCATGATCAGCCCTGCGATCGTGCCCAGGACCGTCGCGCAGGTGGATGAGCTGACCGCGACTTTCAATGTCATCCAGGCCGCCTGCATCAGAGCTTCGTTACGGATCATCTCGCCATACCATTTGGTCGAGAAACCACCCCAGACAGTCACCAGTTTGGAGGCGTTGAAGCTGAACAGGATCAATAACAAGATCGGCAGGTACAGGAATGCGAAACCGAATACCAACGACACTATGTTGAAAGAGGAAAGACCTTTTTTCATATTCTCCTCCCTTATCCCGCGTTCTTTTCCTGGAGCCGCTGGAACAGCACAATTGGCACGATGAGCAGGAGCAGCAGAACAACCGCCACAGCCGAGGAAACGGGCCAGTCACGGTTATTGAAGAACTCCTGCCACAATGTCTTGCCTATCATAAGCGTTTCCGACCCGCCCAGAAGGTCCGGGATCACGAACTCGCCCACGGCCGGAATGAAGACCAGGAAAGATCCCGCGATAATGCCCGGCAGGGACAGGGGCAACGTAACGATCCAGAAGGCCTTCAGCGGCGGGCACCCAAGGTCGGCTGCTGCTTCCAACAGGCTTTCATCCATCTTTTCCAGGGTCGCATAAAGCGGGAGCACCATGAATGGCAGATAGGAATAGACAATGCCGATATAGACGGCGGTGTCGGTGTTGAGGATCGTTAGTGGGTGATCGATGATCCCGAAATGGGACAGTACAAGGTTCAGCAGCCCTTCCTTTTTGAGAATGCCGATCCAGGCATAAACACGGATCAGGAAACTCGTCCAGAAGGGCAGGATCACCATCATCAGCAATGTCGTACGATAATGCCGCGGCGCGCGGATCATGCCATAGGCCAGCGGGTAACCGATGAGCAGGGTGAGACCGGTGGAGATAACGGCAATCTTGAGGCTGTTTACATAGGCATGCCAGTAAAGGTCATCGGTAAACAGTCGGATATAGTTGAAAATATTCAACTGAAGGGTCGCGTAAGCCTCCTCGTAGTCAAAGTCGATAGAGAAATTGATCAGCGAGGTGTAAGGCGGGATCGCGATATCGATATCGGCGAAGCTGATCTTCAGGACCAGGAGAAATGGTGCAAGGAAGAACAGCAGCAGCCAGCCGTAAGGCAGCAGAATGACCGCGCCGCGTCCGGTAATCGACATAAGGCCGACGAATACGGCGAGAAACACCCAGGCGGGCCATAACGACGGTGCAACTAGCCAGGCAAGCAGGATGGCGGCGGCGCATGCGAGGGCCGCCCCGAAAGGCAGCGGGCGCAGGCTCATGAGCCAACGATAGGGCGGGATCATCATCAGCCGGGCATGCACGCCTGCCGCGCGCCCGGATGCGACCGCCGAACCGTTGACGAATCCAACAGGTTCCACACTCATATCAGTTCACCAATACAACGCCGGCATCCGGACGCCAGGTCACATAGACCCTGTCTTCCCAGGTGATGTCGCGCGCTACTTCGCGATAGCGGTTGGTGCGCGTGGTCGTCACCATGGTGCCGTTGTCCAGTTTCACGTGATAGATGGACAGGTTGCCCAGATATCCGATGTCCCAGACCTCACCCTGCATGCAGTTGGTGCCGGGATCTGCCGGAGCGTCGAGGCTGATTTCAAGTTTTTCGGGACGCACGGCAAACCACACGGTCGCGCCCTTGGAGGTATCGATACTGTGGTTTGCATGAATGGTGCAGCCCGCGTCGTTGGCGACGAGGTCCACATGGTCGGAGCCGACTTCCTTCACGCGGCTTTCGAAAATATTCACATCCCCGATAAAGCTGGCCACATAGCGTGAGTTCGGAACTTCGTAAATCTCGGTTGGTGTGGCGACCTGGACGATCCGGCCATGGTCCATCACCGCAATCCGGCTGGAAACGGTCATGGCCTCTTCCTGGTCATGAGTCACGATCACGAAGGTGATGCCCGTTTCTTCCTGGATGTTCATCAGTTCGAACTGCGTTTTTTCACGCAACTTCTTGTCCAGCGCGCCCAGCGGTTCGTCCAGCAACAGCATCTTCGGTTTCTTGACCAGGCTGCGGGCCAGGGCCACGCGCTGGCGCTGGCCGCCTGATAACTGATGAGGTTTGCGCCTGGCGAACTGGTTCAATTGAACCAGGTTGATAACCTCTTCAACGCGGCGCTTGATTTCCGGCCCCGGGACGCGGTCCTGTTTCAGGCCGAAAGCAATGTTCTTTTCCACATTCATATGCGGGAACAGAGCATAGGACTGAAACATCATATTCACCGGCCGCTGATAGGGCGGCACTTTGGACATGTCTTCGCCATCCAGCAGAATTTTGCCTGAGGTTGGTGTTTCAAAACCGGCCAACATGCGTAGCAATGTGGTTTTGCCACAGCCGCTTGGGCCGAGTAGCGAGAAGAACTCACCCTTGAAGATATCCAGGGAAACGTTGTCTACCGCTGTGAAGTCACCGAATTTCTTGGTGACGTTGTCGAGACGCACATAAGGCTTTTGCGCCGGGTCGTTCCAAGGTTGGTCGGTCGTCGCACAGGGGCGCTTTGCGTTGGCTGCTGCATTACTCATGATGAAGAAGGTCCGGTTCCTGAGATGTAACGAAAAGGTTTCCCCTGCCGGTTATCAGGCCGACAGGGGTAAACACATAGCTGTTACTGACCGCTTTTCACTTTGGTCCAGATGCGGGTCACGATGCGCTGAACCTTCGGGGGATACGGCGTCGTCAGGAACAGTTTGTTCATCGCCTTTTCGGACGGATAGATCGCCGGGTCGCCGATGACATCCTCGTTCAGATACTGTTGGGACGCCTTGTTGCCGTTCGCGTAGTACACATAGTTGGAAGCCTTGGCCATGACCTTGGCATCCATGATGTAGTTCAGGAATGTCAGGGCATTGTCCGGGTGCGGTGCATCTGCCGGAATTGCCATCATGTCGAACCACATCTGTGCGCCTTCGTCGGGCACGGTATAGGTGACATTGACGCCGTTGTCGGCTTCTGCTGCACGGTCACGGGCCTGCAGCACATCACCGGACCAGCCGATGGCCATGCAGATATCGCCGTTTGCCAGGGCGTTGATGTATTCGGAAGAGTGGAATTTCTGAATATAGGGGCGAATGGCTTCCAGAACCTTTTCCGCCTTCTTGATGACTTTGGGGTCGTGGCTGTCCGGATCTTCGCCCAGATAGTTCAGGGCCGCCGGGATCATCTCGACCGGGGCGTCCAGCATGTGAATGCCGCAGTCTGCGAATTTGGAGATCACTTTCGGATCAAACACCATGGACCAGCTGTTGGTCGGTGCGTCCGGCATGCGTTCCTTGATCTTGTCGACGTTATAGCCGATTGCCGTTGTGCCCCACATATAGTTGATGGCGTACTGGTTGCCCGGATCGTAACGGCTGGTGCGGTCCAGGACCACATCCCACAGGTTACCCCAGTTGCTCAGCTTGTCCTTGTCCAGTTTACGGAACACGCCTGCCTTGATCTGGCGGGCAAGGAAGGTGCCGCTGGGAACGACGACGTCGTAGCCGCTGCCACCGGCCAGCAGTTTGGTTTCCAGAACTTCGTTGGAGTCAAAAACGTCATAGACGACCTTGATCCCGGTTTCCTTTTCGAAATCCGACAGGATTTCCGTGTCGATATAATCAGACCAGTTGTAGACATTCACCACGTTGTCTTCGGCCATTGCCATATGGCCGGAAAACGCGGCCGCAGCCACACTGACTGCAGTGAACTTCAAAATTTTATTCTTCAGACTCATCGTCGTCTCCCCGTTGGTAAATAAAGGACCAAATGGAATACTTATGCGGATGCGCATTATAGGTCTCTATAAGTCACGTCCACCAGTTTTTCCCTTTGTAACCTCCCATGATTCCAGAATTTTTTATCGTTTCTTGTTGTCCTGAACCTTGTCGGTTTCAGGTGATTGCACCGGGGTCACTACGGAGCCGTCCGGTGCAATATGCCGCGGAAAAGTAAGCGACAAATAACGGTGCATCGTATCAAGCGCGAATGTGCGGTCGAAGACACGATGCGGCATAAGCAGGGATTGCCATAAACCCTCTGCGGTGGATTCCAGGCCACGCGCGATCTGTTTCGTAGGCAGGTCGTATTCGCCTGCCTCGATTATCGTCTCACACAAGCGCAGCGTCTGTAAATTTCGTTCGTCATCCCGCCCGCCGCAAAGTTCCGAATAGACCGGGCGGGACTTGGCCTCCCCCCAAAAGGCGAACCATACGGCGATATTACGCGGATTGCAGATATAGGGATCGAAATCCGCCCGGAAAATTGCCACCAGTTGCGCCACGGCATCGTCGGGACTGGCCTCCAGCGCCCGTTGCCAGTGATTGCGATATTCGCGGGAAATATATTGCAGCGTCTCGATCAGCAGCGCGTCTTTGGATTGGAAATGGAAATTGACCAATCCCCGTGATAGTCCGGCCCCCTTCGCCACCTTGGCGAGGGTGGTTTCCGAGAATCCACATTTGGCAATCGATTCCATGGTGGATTCGATAAGCTCTCGCCTGCGCTGTGCTTTCAGCGTGTCCCGGCTGAGGGGGGTGGTCTTGTTTTCAACGGCGCTGATCGCTGCCATTTTGAGCTACTTGCTCCCTGTAAATCGGACCATAATTATGATCACATTTTTTTGTGATGCTATATTTTCTGCGTAATATGCGCAACTATTTCGTTGAACGCTGGTTCAAAATTTTGTGGACCTCCGTTGAAACGCATGACATTTTACATCGCAATCGGGGCCACATCCGGCCTGACAATATTTTAAAAACTGCCTGAAAAAAGAAACGGTTATTCGGCGGGGAGGCCGGTTGAGCAATGAAAGTCCTTTACCATGCGGGCATGTATAATCCTGCCCCGGTGCCCAGCTACTGGGAGGCAACGGCGAACAGGGATGTACTGCTCGGAAACCCTCTATCCGGGAATGATGCTTGTGATGTTGCTATTATAGGTGGCGGGTTCACGGGCCTGTCGGCAGCCCTGCATCTGGCACGGGATTTCAATCTGGACGTCCGCGTTTTGGATGGCGGTCCCATGGGCTGGGGGGCATCGGGGCGCAATGGCGGATTTTGCTGCCTGCCTGCGACCAAGCTTTCGATAAAGCAGATGATTGGCAAATACGGCCTGGAGGAAACCAGGAAATTCTGGGCGTCCCAGCTTGACGGTGTGGACCTGGTCCGGTCGCTCGCAGGTGATGAAGGCATCGACTATGATCTGCAGGGGGATGGCAACCTGGAAGTGGCGCACCGGCCCTCTGCCTTTGAGGACCTGCGGGAATACGGTGAACAGCTCAAAAGCCTTTTCGGGATAAACTCCCATCTTTACCGGCGCGAGGAATTTGCCGAAATCGGGTTTGATTCGCAGGAGCAGTTCGGGGCCCTGAAGATTGAGTCAGGTTTTGCCCTGCATCCGCTGAAATTCTCGTTGGGACTTGCCGCGGCTGCCCAACGTCATGGTGCAACGCTTTACCCGAACTCGCTGGTCACGCATTGGGAGAAAACCGATGGCCGCCATGTCTTGCGAACGGAGCAGGGCAGCCTGGCGGCGAACAAGGTGATTGTCGCCACCAATGGATTTACGCGTGAAGGCATGCACCGGGCCTTTGACAAGCGGATGTTACCGGTGATTTCCAATATTCTCGTGACACGCCCGCTGAGCGATGACGAGCTTGCCGCCCAGAAATGGCAGACGGAAATGCCGGTGGTGAATACCCGCAACCTTCTATTCTATTTCCGTATGCTGAAGGATCGCCGTTTCATGATTGGCGCCAGGGGCGACTGGACGGGTGCGCCTGAGGATGCGGAAAAAATGAAGACCTGGCTAACCCGGCGGGTCGGGGAGGTTTTCCCGGCCTGGCGGAATGCCGAGGTCGATTACTTCTGGCGTGGCTTCGTCTGCATGACGCGCAAGTTCTCACCGTCCCTGGGCCAGGACGCCGATGACCCCAGCCTTTTCTACGGCTATGCCTTTCACGCCAATGGTGTAAATACGGCCCCCTGGGTAGGCATGAAGCTGGCGGAAATGGTCGCAGGCAAGGATGGGGTTGAGGCCACAATCCCGGCTGTTCTGCGTGGCCATGCGCCACGCTTTCCCTTTGCCGGGCTCAGACTTTGGTATCTGCGGGCATCGGCGGCCTATTACCGCTGGCAGGATGATTAGCGCGGCCGACTTATCCGCTCTCCGCCTGTGCACTGTTGATGTCTTTTCGAGGTAAGTAATGTCCAAGCCAATGCATACCAGTTCCTACTACGCCGCAACCGCCAATTATGATTCGGACTTCCCGCAATTGGCGGGGGAGTTGACGGTCGATGTCTGTGTGATCGGTGGTGGTTTCACCGGCCTGTCGTCAGCCCTTCATCTGGCGGAACGCGGCTATTCCGTTGCCTTGCTGGAAGGACAGAGGGTCGGTTGGGGGGCGTCCGGGCGTAATGGTGGCCTGGTTTGCACGGGCCAGCGCAAAGGCCAGGGCGAACTGGAGGAGATGCTTGGCGAGGAGGACGCCCGCCGTCTCTGGGACTATGCGGAAGAGGCCAAGGCAACCATGCGCGGCCTGATCGACAAGCATGATATCCAGTGTGACTACAAGCCGGGCATTCTGACCTGTGCCTACAAGAAATCTCATATGCCGGAAATCCGTGAGGATGTTGCGCATATGAACGGGAAATACGGCTATGACGCCATGCGGATGGTGGAGAAGGACGAATTGCGGCAGATGCTGGCGACCGATATGTATCACGGTGCCTGCCTGGATACGGATGCAGCCCATCTTCACCCGTTGAACTATGCCCTGGGGTTGGCGAAGGCCTGCGATCAGGCTGGCGTGAAGATCTTTGAAGGTTCTCCGGCGCAATCCCTGCAGTCCAATACGCAGGGGAATGTCATCAGGACTGAGAAAGGTGTGATCCGGGCCAATTATGTCGTGGTTGCCTGCAATGGTTATCTGGGCAGGCTTGAGCCACGGATGGCGCCAAAGATCATGCCGATCAACAATTTCATGATTGCAACTGAACCCTTGGGCGAGGAAGGGGCGCGTGCCCTGATCCGGGATGACGTTGCTATCGATGCCACAAAATTCGTGGTCGACTATTATCGTTGTTCGGCGGATCACCGCTTGCTGTTCGGAGGCGGGGAAAACTATTCCAGCAAATTCCCGTCGGATATCAAAAGCTTCGTTCGCAAATATATGCTGGATGTCTTCCCGCAGTTGAAGGATGCGAAGATCGACTATGGCTGGGGCGGTACGCTGGCGATCACCTTGAATCGGATGCCTGCCTTCGGGCGTTTGGAGAATAACATCTTCTATGCGCAGGGCTTTTCCGGCCAGGGCGTGTTGCTGACCACAATGGCGGGCAAGGTGATTGCAGAGGCCGTATCGGGCACGGCGGAACGGTTTGATGTCTTTGCCCGGATACCGACGCCAAGTTTCCCCGGCGGCACTTTGCTGCGCTATCCGGGGCTGGTGGCCGGAATGCTTTATTACAGCATGCTGGACAAGCTCGGGAAATAGTCTGCGTCATAAACAAAAAAAGCCGCCGCATCAGGAGAGCCCGATGCGGCGGTTTTGTATTCAAGCCGATGACCTTAACTGGACAGGCCGGTCCGGCTGAAAGGCAGAATGGTCGGCATGGTCCCGGTGGCGGCAAAGACCGCGTTGGCAACCGCCGGGCCGATCGGCGGCGTGCCCGGCTCGCCCACCCCGGTGGGGGCCTCCGCAGAGGCGACCACATGCACCTCAACTTCCGGCATGTCTTCCATGCGCAGCGGGGTGTAGGTGTCGAAGTTGGTCTGGTCGACGACACCGTCGGTCAGCGTGATTTCGTTGCGCAGGACCGCCCCCAGGCCGTAGCCGATGCCACCCTGCATCTGTGCTGCAATCACATCCGGGTTAACGGCGATCCCGCAATCGACCGCACACCAGACCTTCTTCACCTTCACCTCACCGTCTTCGAGTGCGATTTCCGCAACCTCGGCCACATAGCTGTTGAAGGATTTGTGAACGGCGATGCCACGGTAGCGGCCTTCTGCGGGTTTTTTGCCCCAGTCGGCCTTTTCCGCGACCACATTCAGGACATTCAACAGACGCGGACTGCCTTTCAGCAATTCGCGACGCAGGTCCAGTGGATCACGACCGGATTCCTTGGCGATCACATCCAGCACGGTTTCCATCACATAGGCCGTGTGGGTGTTGCCGACGGATCGCCACCAAAGCGGCGGCACGCCGACCTTCGGGCTGTGCAGTTCAACGCGCAGGTTCTTCAGGTCATAGTCGGTATGTGCCGTCCCCTCGACAGAGGTTTCATCGACACCGTCTTTGACCATGACTGATTCGAAAGGCGTTCCCGACAGGATCGACTGGCCGACAATGCGGTGCTGCCAGGCGACCTGGTTCCCGGACCCGTCCAGGCCAAGTTTGACCTTATGGACATACATTGGCCGGTAATAGCCACCGGTCATGTCGTCTTCGCGTGTCCAGACAACCTTGATCGGCAACTGTTTGCCCCAGGCCTTGGCGATGCTTGCCGCTTCTGCGGCCACATGTGAATCGGCCGTGGCGCGACGTCCGAAAGAACCGCCGGCCCAAAGCGTGTTGACGGTCACATTCTCCGGCGGGATGCCTAACACGGTTGCGGCGACCTGCTGGTCGATTGTCTGGAATTGTGACCCTGCCCAGATGGTCGCATGGGTGCCATTGAACTGGATGGCGACATCCATCGGTTCCATGGCCGCATGGGCCAGATAGGGGAACTCATAGGTCATTTCCAGGGTTTTTGCGGCGCTGGCCATGGCGGTATCGGTATCACCCCGGACGTCTGCGGGCATGCCCGGTTTGTCCGCCAGGTTGCGATATTCTGTGAAAAGCTGGTCACTGCTGCGTTTTTCAGCGGCACTGTCGTCCCATGTTATGTTGAGCGCGTCACGCCCCTTGATCGCAGGCCAGGTGGATTGTGCCAGGACGGCAATCCCTCGCGGAATCTGGATAACGTCGATGACACCGTTGACCTTTTTGGCCTCACTGGCGTCAAAGGACTTAACCACTGCGCCCCATTTCGGCGGACGCGCAATCACCGCAACCACGAGGCCGTCGGGCTGGAAATCCATTGTATAGGTGTCGACGGCGCCGGTGCTTTTCAGCTTGTTGTCCACACGCGGGAAGGCCTTGCCGATATAGACCCAGTCTTTCGGGTCCTTGACCGCAGGTTTCTCCGGAACCGGCTGTTTGGCCGCTGCTTCCACGAACTCACCGAAGCCGCCGGACTTGCCCGAGGCGTGGCTGATTACACCATTTTTGATGGTGATTTCGCTGGCAGGAACTTTCCAGGCCTCTGCGGCGGCGGCAACAAACATGGCGCGTGCCGAAGCGCCTGCCTCACGGTATTGCATGAAGGAATTTGCGATGGCGGTGGACCCGCCTGTTCCCTGGACACCGAAGAACAGATTGAAATAGGCCGGTGCCGCAGGGGCGAATTCGGCAGAGACCTGTTCAATTGACGCGTCCATTTCCTCGGCAACAAGGGTGGCAAGGCCGGTCGCATTGCCCTGGCCCATATCCAGATGCTTGTCGAGGACGATAACCTGACCGTCTGGCATTACCTTGATGAAGGGTGTGAACATGTCCTTTGCGGTGCCGTCCGCCATCCCGTCGGCACGCGCTGTTGCGGGCAGGTTCAGGCCAAGCAGAAAACCGCCTGCGGTCGCACCTGCGGTCATCTTCAGGAAAGTGCGACGCGTGGGCTGGGGCGCAGGGGCGCTATTCATCATTCTTCCGAAAAACTGTTTCATTATCTTAGCCCTCCATGATTTCAGATGCGCGATGGATCGCCTGGCGGATACGCACATAGGTGGCGCAACGGCAGACATTGCCGCTCATGGCGTCATCAATGTCCTCATTGGTCGGCTTGGGATTTTCCATTAAAAGGCCGGTCGCACTCATGATCTGACCGGACTGGCAATAGCCGCATTGGGCAACCTCCAGTTCCTGCCAGGCCTGCTGAATGGCCTTTGCTTCCTTGCTGTCGATGGCCTCGATGGTGGTGATTTCTGCGCCTTCGATAGACTCGATCGGGGTCACGCAGGAACGTTGTGGGACGCCATCGACAAAGATTGTGCAGGCTCCGCATTCGGCCATGCCGCAGCCGAATTTCGTGCCGGTGAGTTTCAGATCGTCCCGGATCGCCCAGAGCAAAGGGGTGTCGGGATCAGATGTCAGGGAAACCGTCTTCCCGTTGATCGTCGTTGATATTGCCATGGTCCACTCTCGCTGGTTGTCTTCCGTCCTAAACCGATTTGCAGATGGCTGAAGGCCGTCGGGCCTCAGGAGTTTGGGCAGGTCATGCCCGCATTATTATTCCGGGCACGCTGCAGGGCGTCCGGTCCGGCATGGTTGCCATCACGCGGGTTGTCCAAACCTGTATTTTGTCTGATTGTCCTGAGCATTCATCTGCCCTTCGATCTGCATATTGTTATAATGGGGGCACGGACACGTGAGTTGAATGTTCAAAGCTCCATATGTTTTGACCGATTCTCCAAATTCACCCTCTTTCCCGTGAAGGGTATGCAGGAGATGGTTATACTGTTCACAGAGATTAGTTTGCTGCCGAGGTGATCCAAGTGACGAGCTTCGAAAAGTTTCGCGACCAGTTGCTGGACGTTGCGGATGAAGACGGTGTGTTTAAAACGCCGCTGTCGCGCGTCGGTGTTTATCGTACCAGTAAGAAAGCCGCCTGCCATCAATGCCTGTATGAACCGGCACTGGTCTTTGTGGCTCAGGGCGAGAAGTGTTGTCATCTGAATGGGGAAAGCTACACCTATACCCCGGAAAACTATTTTGTGACTTCCGTCCCGATGCCTGTGCAGGCCGAAGTTTTGAAGGCGTCCGAGGAGCATCCCCTTGTTGCCACGATCCTCTTGCTAGACCTGGCGGAACTGGGTGAATTGATTCTGGAACTCGATGAGGAGGACCTGCCGCCGCAACCTCAGGAACGCGGGATTTACACATCGGCGGTTCAGGAACGTCAGTTGGATGCGTTCGTGCGCCTGTTCGAGGCCATGAAATCCGAGCAGGAGGCACGAATCCTGGGGCCGCAAATATGCCGGGAGATCGTTTATCTGACCCTGACGGACCCGAAAGGTGGCGGGCTGAAGGCCATGGCCAGGCGTCACAATGCCAGCATAAGAATTGCCCGGGTTCTGAAGGTGATCCATGAAGACCCCAAATGCCCGCTCGACGTACCGCAGATGGCCGCGATGGCACAGATGAGCCAATCCGGATTTTTTGCGGCCTTCAAGGCACTGACATCCATGTCGCCGGTCCAATACCAGAAATCCATCCGACTGCATCAGGCGCGGAACTTGATTTTAAATGAAGGGTTGCTGGTCAGCGACGCCGCCTATCGGGTCGGTTATTCCACGGCGTCCCAGTTCAGCCGCGACTATGCCCGTTTCTTCGACAAGACGGCCCGTCAGGACCTGGCGGAAACGCAAGCTCAGGCCGTGGCTCTGTAACGTCGGCGGGTCAGTCGATATGCGGGCGTGTGGGAAGCGCCTTCAGATAATCGAGGATTTCATCGTCGCGGTAATTGTCCATGAAGGATGCGGAGAATTGCAGCGCATCGGCAAGCATGGCGCGATAGCGGCTGCGCGGGATTTCCACAGCGCCGAACTGTTCCAGGTGTTTGGTGATGAACTGACTGTCCAGAAGCCGGAAACGTGCACAGGTCAGGCGGCAGATGAGATAGGTCAGCGCGATCTTGCTGGCGTCGCGCTGGCGGCTGAACATGCTTTCCCCGAAAAAGGCCGCACCAAGGGAAACGCCATAGAGCCCACCGATAAGTATGTCATCCTCCCAAACCTCCACGGAATGGCCGTGCCCCATGTGGAATAGACTGGTGTAGAGGGTGAGTATCTTGTCGTTGATCCAGGTGCGTGGACGCCGTTCGGTCGATTCCGCACATCCTTCCATGACGGCCTCAAAGGCCTTGTTGAACGTGACCTTGTATCGGCCGCTGCGGATTGTCTTTTTCAGGCGTCTGGGTACGTGAAACTGGTCGAGGGGGATAATGCCCCGCATGCGTGGATCAATCCAGAACAGGTCCGGATCGTCCCGATCTTCCGCCATAGGGAAAACGCCTACTGCGTAGGCCTTGAGGAGCATGTCCGGTGTCAGATCAAGCGGTTCCATAACATCAGTATAACGAAAAAAAAGTTATTGAATTATAAATAATCAGGCCGCCCTTTTGCCTCCAGGCAAGAAAAAAGGCCACAGCGCCTTGCTGCGGCCTTCTTCCAAAAGACAGGGACTGACGTTACTTCTTCAGGCCCATCAGCTTTTCCAACCAATGGATGGTGTAGTCACCATTGATGAAGTCCTGCTCGCCAATCAGTTTCTGATGCAGCGGGATGGTCGTGTCGATGCCACCGATCACATATTCACCCAACGCCCGGCGCAGACGCATCAGGCATTCGTTACGGGTTGCGCCATGGACGATCAGCTTGGAAACCAGGCTGTCGTAATAGGGCGGAACCTTGTAACCGCTGTAGAGATGCGAATCCACCCGCACGCCCAGGCCACCCGGGGCGTGATAGTCACCGATCTTGCCGGGGGTCGGCATGAAGGTGACCGGGTTCTCCGCCGTGATACGGCATTCAATGGCATGGCCGTTGAGCTTGATGTCTTCCTGCGTGACGGACAAAGGCGCACCGGCGGCAACGCGAATCTGTTCGCGAACCAGGTCGATCCCGTAGATCATCTCGGAGATCGGGTGCTCCACCTGCAGGCGGGTGTTCATCTCGATGAAGAAGAACTCACCGTTTTCATACAGGAACTCGATCGTGCCGGCCCCGCGGTAGCCCATTTTGGTGATGGCGTCGGTGACCGTCTTGCCGATTTTGGCCCGCAGTTCCGGATCAAGCGCCGGAGAGGGAGCTTCCTCGATGACCTTCTGGTGGCGGCGCTGTACGGAACAGTCACGCTCACCCAGATGGACGCAACCGCCCTGGCCATCGGCAATGATCTGGATTTCGATATGGCGCGGATTGCCCAGATAACGCTCGATGTAAACCGCGTCGTCACCGAAGGCAGCCTTGGCTTCGGCGCGGCAGATGGCGAGTGCTTCCGGCACCTCTTCCATGCTGTAGGCGACCTTCATGCCGCGGCCACCGCCGCCGGAGGCAGCCTTGATGATCAGCGGAAAGCCGGTTTCCTTGGCAATTTCGAGGGCTTCTTCATCCGTATTGACGCCGCCGTCACTGCCGGGAACGCAAGGTAGGCCAAAATCCTTGGCGGCAACCTTGGCGGCGATCTTGTCGCCCATCAGGCGGATATGTTCCGCCGTCGGGCCGATGAAAACGTGACCGTGTTCCTCCACCATTTCGGCAAAGTCGGCATTTTCGGACAGGAAGCCGATGCCGGGATGGATCGCATCCGCGCCGGTGATGTTGGCGGCGGTCAGGATCGCGGCCTTGTTCAGGTAGGAATCCTTCGGTGCCGGCGGGCCGATGCATACCGCCTCATCCGCCAGACGCACATGCATGGCGTCTTCGTCGGCGGTCGAATGGATAGCGACCGTTTGAATGCCCATTTCTTTACAGGCACGATGGATGCGCAACGCGGTTTCACCACGGTTGGCGATCAGGACCTTTTCGAACATAGTCCCCACTCCGTGTCGTGTCTGGGATTACTCAATTACAACGAGAGCCTGGCCGAATTCGACAGGTTCGCCATCTTCAACCAGAATGGCTTTGACTGTGCCGGATTTCGGTGCCGGGATCTGGTTCATGACTTTCATGGCTTCGATGATCAGCAGCGTCTGGCCTTCCTGAACCTTGTCGCCGACATTGGCGAAGGCAGCGGCGCCCGGCTGCGGCGAAAGATACGCCGTACCGACCATCGGGGACTTTACGGCACCCGGATGGTTTTCCATGTCGCCAGCAGCCGGTGCTTCCGGAGCAGCCGCCGGAGCCGCAGCAGCGGGTGCCGCCGCAACCGGAGCCGGAGCAGCGGGAACCGCAAGCTGGCTGGCGGCAACGCCGCGCGACAACCGGATCGAATAGTCGCCATGTTCGATTTCGACCTCGACCAGGCCTTTTTCTTCCATCAGGTCGGCAACCTTGCCAACCGTCTCTGCGTCAAAGGTGAATTTTGCCATTCCGGACCTTCGTTTCTTTTTAATCCGTGTGTTTTCAAATGCTCGGTTTACGCCAGCCGGGCAGCCATCGCTTCCAGCGCCAAGTCATACCCCTGAAATCCAAGGCCGCAGATCACACCAACAGCAATGGGCGAGATAAAGGAATGATGGCGATACTCCTCGCGGGCGAAGATATTCGACAGATGCACCTCAATAACCGGAACTTGCGCGGCTAGCAAGGCATCATGCAAGGCAACAGAAGTATGGGTATAGGCCCCGGCGTTCAGAATGATTCCCTCGTGGTTCTCGCGGGCATCCTGAATCCAGGTTACCAGGTCGCCTTCATGATTGGATTGGCGGCAGTCCGCCTCCAATCCCAACTCCGAAGCCTTTGCCTGACAGCGTGCGTCGAGATCGGCCAGTGTTTCATGGCCATAGACCTCCGGCTCGCGCTTGCCCAGCATGTTCAGGTTCGGGCCGTTGAGCACCAGAATCCGAGGGGAAGACATTGTAGAGTAAACCCTTTTGTTGCTTTCCGCCCCTTTACGGGAACTTATCGAAAGCAGCATATACCACGGGATTCGCCAGCAGGAAACACCACTGCCTTTGATTTTTGGGCGGCAAGGCATCATGTTTCTTCCTTGAGATTGCCCCGCATTCGGGCGACACTTGCTAAGAAACTGTAATCATTGGGGGAAAAATGCCGGACAAAACCGTTGCCGCCTTTGGGACCTGGAAATCGCCCATTACGACGGACTTGTTGACCCGTGGATCTGTCGGACTGGGACAGATTGTGGCCGACGGTGAGAATGTTTACTGGACCGAGATGCGCCCGTCGGAAGCGGGGCGAAATGCTTTGGTCATGGAACGTCCCGATGGCGAAAAGAAGGAACTTGTTCCGCCCCCCTTCAATGTTCGAAGCCGGGTTCACGAATATGGCGGCGGTGCATTCACCGTTTGCGATGATGTCGTGTGGTTTATCGATGCCAAAGACCAGACCGTATTCAGGCTTGCTCCGGGCAATGCTCCGGAGAAGGTCGCAAAAAAGTCAGGAACGGCCTTTGCCGACTTTATTGTCGACAAGGCTCGCAACAGGCTGATTTGTGTGGCGGAGGATGTCTCCGGCGGAGGCGAGGCGGTCAACAGTATTGTCGCAATCGGATTTGACGGCGCGATTGATACTTTGGTGAGCGGTGCGGATTTTTACGCTGCGCCGAAACTTTCACCGGATGGCAAACGCCTGGCGTGGATCGAGTGGTTTCACCCCAATATGCCCTGGGATGGCACGCAATTGCGCGAGGCCACCGTCTCCGATAGCGGTGCCCTGATTGAGAACAGGCCGATAGCCGGTGGGGAAGAGGAATCCGTCTTCCAGCCGGAATATGCACCGGACGGTGTGTTGCACTATGTGTCCGATCGGTCCGGTTTCTGGAATATCTATCGTCATGGCGATGTGACGCATCACTATGAATTCAACGCGGAGTTCGGTTTACCGCATTGGATATTCGGGATGCGGACCTATGGATTTCTTGCCGATGGGCGCATCGTCTGTACCTATGCCGAACAGGGCGATTGGTCATTGGGGATTGTTGATCCGGCGACAGGAGACCTCAGGCCTCTCGACCTCCCTTGGTGTACCTACGACAGCCTGATTTGTGCGGGCGGCAAGTCGTGGTTCCATGGCGGGCGCGTTGACAGCGCGGACGAAATTGTGGAACTGGATATAGATGCGCTTGAGGCGAAGGTCCTGCGACGTTCGGTCGAACTGGATGTGCCGCAGGAAAGCATTTCCGTTGCCCAGTCCATCGAATTTCCCACCACCGATGGCCGCACAGCCTTTGGTTATTACTATCCGCCGGCCAATGCCGCCTACGCCGCACCGGAGGGGGAGTTGCCGCCACTGATTGTAAAAAGTCATGGCGGACCGACCGGACAGTCCACCAAGTCCCTGTCGCTGAAATTCCAGTATTGGACCAGTCGTGGTTTTGCCGTGATGGATGTCAATTATAGTGGCAGTACAGGCTTTGGCCGGGACTATCGGGAGCGACTTGCGGGACAATGGGGTATCTCCGACGTTGACGACTGCGCCAATGCCGCGCGATATGCCGTGGAAAAGGGGCTGGCCGACCCGGACCGTCTGATCATTGTCGGGGGCAGTGCCGGTGGATATACAACCCTGGCAGCCCTGGCATTCCGGGATGTTTTCAAGGCGGGCTGCAGTTCCTATGGCGTTGGCGACCTGACGGCCCTGACCAACGACACCCACAAGTTTGAAAGCCGCTATCTGGACAAGCTGGTCGGGCGTTGGCCGGAGGATGCAAAAATCTACCGCGAGCGGTCCCCGATACAGCATACCGAGCATCTGAACTGTCCGATTCTGTTCCTGCAGGGTGATGAGGACAAGGTTGTGCCGCCCAACCAGGCAGAGGCGATGGTTGACGCTTTGCGCAAAAAATCCATGCCGGTTGCCTATCTTCTTTTCGAAGGGGAGGGGCACGGTTTCCGGCGTGCGGATACAATCAAAAGGGCCATGGAGGCGGAGCTTTCCTTCTATGCCCAGATATTTGGTTTCGAACCCGCCGACAGCCTGGAGGCGGTCGAGATCGAAAACCTGTGAGGATCGAGATCGCGGGCAATGCCTGAGAAATGAGCTAGGTCATTGTCTGCGCTTAAAATCTTCACATATCTATAATAGACTAAACTGTTAGAAGCATGCGGCTTTTATCGGGAAAGTAAGGAGTAAAAAATGAACCAGTTCAGCGAGCGGGAAAAGGCTTTTGAAGCCAAATTTGGCCATGACGAGGAAATGCGCTTCAAGGCAGAAACCCGTCGTAATAAGTTATTGGGACTTTGGGCGGCAGAACAAATAGGGCTAAGCGGTGCGGACGCCGATGCCTATGCACGGGCCGTGATCGAAACGGATTACGAAGAACCGGGCCATGATGATGTTATGCGCAAGGTCCTCAAAGACCTGACGGATCGCAAGGTCGATGCAACAGAGCATATCGTGCGCAAGAAGATGGACGAGCTTATGGACGTTGCCATGGCCCAGGTCATGAAAGAAGTCCCGACCGAGTAATCGAACTGGACAGTTTGATTCGAGGCCGACTAGTTGGTCGCACTTTCAGGCGACCCGTTAAGGTCGGCCTCTTTTTTATCCTGACCATCCAGCTCTATGACATCGGTCAGGCCGTTGGTCTCCAGGATTTCCTCTTCGCTGACGACTTCCTGGTGAAGGGGCGTAAAGTCCAGAACATTATATTCGACAATATCGGTCGGCCCGATGCCGACGACTTCGCGGACGCTCTTGTCCGGCGAGGCGACGGCCACCGCAACAGCCGCCATGGCTGCCGCACGGGCTGAAGGATATTCAATCTGTTTGGCGGCTCTCAGCGCCATTTCCAACTCTCCGGCCTTGGCGGCGGCCACCGCCACTGTGGTCAGCGCGTCAAATTTCGGGGCACGGAAGCTGCCATCCGGGGCGCGTTCTTCGGCTTGTTCCGGCGTCGGCTGCGGCAGTCTTGCCGCCGTATCAAAGGCAGACAGGACATCACCAACGGCGATCTGGCTTTGTGCAATATTGGCCAGGGCCAATGGATATCCTTCGTCTTTCTTGTTGAGCCACGCCAATGTCCATGCATTGCCGATGGTTTTATTGGCGGGGTTTTTCATGCTGCGCGCGGCCTGTGCCGTTGCCAGGAAAGTCAACGCATTCACACGGATCAGATTATCCGGCAGAAGACGGATCAGTTCCCGAATCTGCGTAAAAATCTGCTCGTCCATTTCTTTTGACCCGCGGGTCAACTGAACAGCGAGGACGGAGCGAATGGCGCCGGGCAGCATACTGATGATCGGATCAAAACCTGTCGGCTTCAGACTTTCAATCAACAGATTGGATACTTTGAGGCGGTCTTCCGCATTCTCCAGTGTGACCCTCGTTGCCAGGTCGGCATAGATGGGAACCCGCATGGAAATATAAGGGATATAGTTCAGAAGGATGCGGGCTTCTTTATCCTTGTCCTGTTGCAGGAGGATGGCCGCCATGCCAAGGAGGGCCCGTGATTGTGCCTCCTTGTCTGGAATGGAGCCGGCGGTTGTAAAGGCATCGGCATATCGGTCGACGATGGCTTCATCCCTGACAATCAGGCTTAACACCTTGTTTTTACGTGCCCCGTCCTGCTGATTGATGAGCTGTTCCTTGGCCAGGGTGAACAGCGCCAGGGCGGCGTCGGTATTGTCGGTCTGCCCCAGGGATCGGGCAACGGCGCTCAAGGCAACGGCACGTTCGCTGCCTTCGGGGATATTGCGAAGCACATCCATGGCATCGGGATGATCACCGGCAAAGGTAAAGGCGGAGGCGATTCTGGCATAGGCGCGGTTGTAGCGCATATGTGGTCCATCCGGCTGTCCCGAGTCCAGACGCTTGCGGATGAAGCGAAGCGTTTTAACGGCCCCTTTATTATCGCGGGCCGTGGCCTGGGTGCGTGCGATGTCGACGAAAATATCGACCAGTTCGTCACTTCTTCCCTGCAGCTTTGCTGCTTGTTGAAAGGCTTCACTCAAGACGCGGGAGGCTGCCCGCTTGGCCTTGTTGCTGCCGCCTGCGCGGTTCTGAAACTTTGCGGCGGCCCGTTGCAGGGCGCTCAGTCTGGTCAGGACGCTGGGGATACGGCTGGCGGTGACGATGGCGTCTTCCAAAGCGCCAATGTCGGCCTGCTCAATCGCGATAATCCGCAGCAACTCCCCGGCGCGCTTCGGGCGTTTTTTGACTTTGATGGTCTTTTGCGCCTGAGAGAGAAGTGCCTTGGCGTCCTCGGTCGCATTATGATCTGTCTGGTACAGGGCAATTGAGCGCATCGCCCTGGCACGCCAGAGGTCGTCTTCGATTCGCTTCAACTCATCCTTGGCGTCTGCCACGCGGTCGCGGGCCAGCATGGCCCGGACCAGACCTTCCAGCGCCTGGCCGACCTCATCCAGGGTTTCCAGGGACAGGGCCTGGAAACGAAGCTGGATGAGAGGGTCTTTCATGACCCGTTCCGTGACCGGATCCAGGCGTTCACGCCCTTTGATGGGGGAGTTCTGGGCCAGCGCTGTACCGCAGGTCCCTATAAGGAAAAGGCAGGTGCCCGCCAGGAGCACCCGCCTCAAACCATTCACGACGCGACCGTTGGAACGGTGCGTTTGAAGCTTACCCGAATACGCGTGTGAAGATCGTGTCCACATGCTTAGTGTGGTACTCCATATCGAACAGGCTGTCGATAAGCTCATTGCTCAACGCGGCGCTTACTTCATCGTCCTGTTTCAGCAAATCCTGGAAAGAAACACCGGTTTTCCAGCTTTCCATCGCGTTGCGCTGTACCAGGCGATAGGCGTCTTCACGGCTGACGCCATGCTGGGTCAATTGCAGCAGAACGCGTTGGGAGTTATGCAGGCCGCCCAACTGATCCAGGTTCTTCTGCATATTCTCGCCATAGACTACCAGGTTCTCAACGACGCTGGTCAGACGGGCAAGTGCGAAGTCGAGGGTAACGGTCGCATCCGGGCCGATCATGCGCTCAACGGAGGAGTGAGAGATATCCCGCTCGTGCCACAGGGCGACGTTTTCCATGGCCGGGGTGACGGCGGAACGGACAAGGCGCGCCAAGCCGGTCAGGTTTTCGGTCAGGACCGGGTTGCGCTTGTGCGGCATGGCGCTGGAACCCTTCTGTCCCTTGGAGAAGAATTCCTCGGCCTCGCGCAGTTCTGTGCGCTGCAGGTGGCGGACTTCAATCGACAGGTTTTCAATGGAACTGGCAATGACGCCTAGCGTTGCAAAGAACATCGCGTGGCGGTCGCGCGGGATCACCTGGGTGGAAACCGGCTCCGGCTGCAGGCCCAGCTTTTCCGCCACATGGGCCTCAACGGCCGGGTTGATGTTGGCGAATGTGCCGACGGCGCCGGAAATGGCGCAGGTGGCGATTTCCTCGCGCGCTGCCAGCAGGCGCTTTTTGGCGCGGTCGAATTCCGCAAAATGCTTGGCCAGTTTCAGGCCGAAGGTCACCGGCTCTGCATGGATGCCGTGGCTGCGGCCGATGGTGATCGTATATTTGTGCTCTTCGGCGCGCTTTTGCAGGGCTGCCAGAAGTTTATCGAGATCGGCCAGCAGCAGGTCGGTCGCCTGGGTAAGCTGAACACTCAGGCAGGTGTCCAACACGTCGGAGGAGGTCATGCCCTGGTGGACGAAGCGGGCTTCGTCGCCGACCTGTTCGGCAAGCTCGGTCAGGAAGGCGATGACGTCGTGCTTGGTCTCACGCTCAATGTTATCAATGCGGTCGATACGGTCCTGCGTATAGACCTTGTCGCCCCGTTCCCAGACGGCTTTCGCCGCATCAGCCGGAATAACACCCAGATTGGCCTGTGCATCGCAGGCATGGGCTTCGATTTCAAACCAGATCCGGAACTTGTTGGCCGGTTCCCAGATATTGACCATTTCGGCGCGGCTGTAACGGGGAATCATCGTCTCTATCTTCCTTGTAAGATGAGGGGGTGGGCCGGGCAGTCTGTCACCAGGCCCATGATTTGCGGCGGTTATGCCAAAGCTTTGCCGGAAAGGCAATGTTCCTGCGCTTTTTCGGCGGATATCACGCCATTTGGCGCAGGATGATGCTGCAGCCGATTATGAAAAGCAGGGCGAGAACCCCCTGTTTGAAACGCTCCTCCGGAATGTGTCCGCGCAACCGCCTGCCGATTTCCATGCCGATATAGACCGGGACCATGGCGGCGGCGGAGGCGAGAAACTCCTGCCAGCCCAGAAGGCCCTGGACCGTGATCGTCGCGGTAAAAGGCAGGACGGCGGCGAGATAGACTGTCGCGATGCTGCGTACAAAATGATCCCGTTTCAGGTTCAGGCCCAGAAGGAAGACCAGCAATACAGGCCCATAGAAGGAGGTCAGGCCACCGATCAGCCCGGCGACCGTTCCGGCCAGGGGGGCTAGCGGTCGTTCCCAGCGGGGCGGAATGTGAAATTTTGGCAGGACCAGCAGGACAAGGGAGAGGATGGAAATCATCAGCCCCAGGACAAGCGCCAGGGTATCGCCATCCATGTCGCCCAACAGATGGGCACCCAGCGTGGTGAAGAAAGCGGTGGGCAGGATGAGTGGCCAGAAACGGCGCAGGCTCGCCTTGAGCGAGCCCCCTTGAAGCATCTGGATCAGATTGCTGATCAGGACCGGTATGGCCAGAAGAATGACGGCAGTGTGCGGTGGCAGGAAGAAAGTCAGCAGGGTGACGGCGACCAGGGGCAGCCCGACACCGGCGACGCCTTTCACCAACCCGCCCGCCAGCAGGATGGCAAAAGCGGCAGCCAGAATGTCGAGGGATGCGATTTCCATGGCCGCCGCTCTTAATCGAGGCGTTAAAGACCTATCGGTCGTATTCCGCGAGGTTCTCGCGGAATTTGGTGCTGACGCGTTTGTAGACCTCCAGGTCTTCGTTCGGAATGCCCTGGGACGCGATCTGGTTTATTTCGTCCACATAAGGCGTCAGGTCGTCTTTCAGGGCGCGGCCCTTGTCGGTCAGGAAGATGTTGACCTTCCGCCGGTCGTCTTCGTTACGGATACGATTGATCAGGCCGTTTTTCTCCATGGCGCGCAGCGCCACAACAGCCGTCGGCCCCATAATACCAAGCTCATCGCTCAGGTCTTTCTGGGTCAGCCCGTCACGAAGCCAGAGGATGCGCAGGAAATGCCACTGCCCGATGGGAACACCGTGTTTGGCAAGGCGTCTTTGCAGGGATCGTGCAAAGGCGCGGTGGGTCATTCTGGACGCATAGCCTAGGCTTTTTTCCGGGATGAGTGCGTTGTCGGTTCCTTCCCCCATTTTCGGGATCCTTTTTTGTCTCGCTTTGCCTTCTTTTGCTGTCCCTTATTGCGATGAAAAATCGCAACAATTTGAGCTAAAAGCTAGGTTGTTGACCATTTGTTCAATATTTAGGGTTCGAATATATCTTTTCCTTGATTTGTCAACTTTTGCGCCGGGATAACAGCCTTGAAGACTAGGAAATAAACTTAATCCAATTGCCTTTTCCGATCCGGCTTGGACCTCCTGCCAATGCTTGCTAAAAGCTAGTGATAACTAGATTTAAGAGCATCGGTGATTGAGACAAGGGGGGTGCCCGTGAAGCCAGCAAATTCCGTGTTGTCCGGTTATGGCACGACAATATTCGAAGTGATGTCCCGCCTTGCCGTTGACTGCGGCGCCATCAACCTAGGGCAGGGGTTTCCCGATGAGGATGGCCCGGAAGACCTGCGTCGAATTGCCGCCGACGCCCTTATGGATGGCCCCAACCAGTATCCGTCGATGATGGGGCTGCCGACCCTGAGGCAGGCTGTTGCGGAGCATAACAAGAGATTTTACGGACTGGACGTGGACTGGCAGACGGAAGTCATGGTGACCTCCGGGGCGACCGAAGCCTTGTCTAATGCGATATTTGGCCTTGTTGAGCCGGGTGACGAGGTGGTGCTTGTCGAGCCGCTTTACGATTGTTACCTGCCAATGGTGGAACGCGCTGGCGGCGTTGCGGTCCGCGTCCGGGTCACGCCGCCGGAATGGGCTTTGGACAAGGCCGCGTTGGAGGCCGCCTTCAGCGACAAGACCAAGCTGGTTATCCTGAACAGCCCGATGAACCCGGCGGCCAAGGTCTTTTCCCGAGATGAGCTGTCGGTCATTGCAGAGCTGGTGGAGCGTTTCGATTGCTATGCCCTGTGCGACGAAGTCTATGAGCATCTTGTCTTTGAAGGTGCAACGCATATCCCGCTGATGACATTGCCCGGTATGCGGCAGCGCTGTATCCGGATCGGGTCGGCGGGCAAGTCCTTCTCCCTGACCGGCTGGAAAGTGGGATATATCACCGCAGCTCCCAATCTGTTGGGGGCAATCGCCAAAGCCCATCAGTTCACAACCTTCACAACGCCGCCGAATTTACAAATCGCCGTTGCTGCGGGACTGCGCCTGGGCGACGATTATTTCGACCATCTGTCCGGTGACCTGCAGGAAAAGCGGGACTTCCTGGCCGATGGCCTTGCAGGGTTGGGGTTTGGGGTGGTCGGCTGTCAGGGAACCTATTTCCTGACGGTGGACTGCACCGCCTTCCTGCGGGACGGTGAGGATGATGTTGCTTTTTGTAAAAGGATTACGACAGAGATTGGCGTTGCGGCGGTGCCGGTAAGTGCATTTTATGGTAGCGACGCGCCGACACATTTTATCCGTTTCTGCTTTTGCAAGAAGCGATCGGTTCTGGAAGCTGCACTTGAGAAGTTAGCCGTTCTTAATAGTTGATGGAGTTGGGCCTTGGGGGGATCAGCCAAATCGAAAAAGGGGCATTTGGGCGCATGGATTGCGGTCCTGATTGGCATCGGTGCTTTATTTGCAATTGCCCTTTCCACCTATGCCGTCTTCCGGCCGGGCCGGGTCAGCTCCAAGGGGGACGGCAAACAGGAAGTCGCCGAACTTTGCACGGCACCGCAGAAACAGGATCACGAATGGCGTTGGTATACCCGCCATTACCCGTCCCCTGATACGCAGTGGCGGATTTTCGTGGTGGGGAACACGCTTTGTTTCCGCAGCGGGAAAAACTGGAAAGGGTTTTCGATAGACCGGCGGGAAGTGCAAAAATACGGCTGCTTTGAAACCTATGCCGGATTGTTCTGCCGCCGGAATGCAGACCCGATGAAACACCCCAATGCGGCGGCCTATACGGGTTGATCCCTGCCGGCAGGCGCAGTACCAATGAAGGCCGGTTAGGATTAAGCGAGCGGGATGGACCCGCCAGTGAGATGACCATGAATGCGATCAAGACAGAAAGGCGTCCAAGCGCCTGTCCCCATGACTGCCCCTCCACCTGTGCCCTTGAGGTCGAAGTCCTGGGGGAGAACCGGATCGGCCGTATTCATGGTGCAAAGGACAACAGCTATACCGCAGGGGTGATCTGCGCAAAGGTCGCCCGTTACGCCGAACGTATCCATCATCCCGATCGCCTGACGCAACCGCTGAAGCGGGTAGGGCCGAAAGGTAGTGGCGAGTTTGCAGTGGTGTCCTGGGACGAGGCGTTGGACATCGTCGCGGATAATCTCCTACGGGTAGAAGCGGACCATGGGGCGGAAGCGGTCTGGCCCTATTACTATGCAGGGACCATGGGACTGGTGATGCGTGACGGTATCAACCGCCTGCGTCATGCAAAGGGCTATTCCGGGCAATACAGCACGATCTGCACGACCCTGTCCTGGACTGGTTATCAGGCCGGTACGGGGGCGAAATATGGTGTCGATCCCCGCGAAATGGCGGAATCGGACGTGATCGTGATCTGGGGAACCAATCCGGTTAACACCCAGGTCAACGTCATGACCCACGCAACCAAGGCACGCAAGGAACGCGGTACGAAAATCGTCTGCATCGATACCTATCAGACAGGCACGGTCAAACAGTCCGACATGGCCTTGATCGTCAAGCCGGGAACCGACGGCGCGCTTGCCTGTGCGGTAATGCATATCCTGTTCCGCGACGGTTTCGCCAACTGGGACTTTCTGAACAAATACACGGACCGTCCGAAAGATTTTGAACAGCATCTGCGGGACAGGACGCCTGAATGGGCCAGCCGGATTACCGGGCTGAGTGTGGAGGAGATCGAAGCCTTCGCCCATCTGATCGGCGCCCATCAGAAAAGCTATTTCCGTCTGGGCTATGGCTTTGCCCGCTCCCGCAATGGTTCGGTTAATATGCACGCGGTACTGTCCATCCCGGCTGTGACCGGCGCCTGGGCGGTTCTTGGTGGCGGGGCGCTGCACAGCAACAGCGGTATTTTTCGCTGGAACAAGACGATGATCGAGGGGTTGGATGTTCGGAACCCGGCGACGCGTCAACTGGACCAGTCCAGGATCGGTGCAGTATTGACGGGAGAGGAAGATGCCCTGCAGGGCGGCAGTCCGGTGCATGCGCTGTTCATCCAGAATACCAATCCGATGGTCGTGGCCCCCGATCTGACAAAGGTCCACAAGGGCTTTGCCCGCGAAGACCTGTTCGTCTGTGTCCATGAGCAGTTTATGACGGAAACCGCGAAGATGGCGGATATCGTGCTGCCCGCGACGATGTTCCTGGAACATGACGATCTCTATCAGGGCGGCGGGCACCAGCATTTCCTGTTGGGGCCGAAGATTGTCGATGCGCCGGACGGTTGCCGGAATAACCATGAGGTTATTGCCGGGCTGGCCGAACGGTTGGGGGCGTCGCATCCGGGGTTTGATATGACACCGCGTGCGCTGATTGACTGGACCCTGCAGGAAAGCGGTCGGGGAACGTTGGAAGAGCTGGAAACGGCCCGCTGGGTCGACTGCCAGCCGCCCTTTGAAACGGCGCATTTCGTCGATGGCTTCGGCCATGACGACGGCAAATACCGCTTTGCACCGCGCTGGTCGGAAATCCTGGGGGCTGAACACGGCCCCGGTGCGAAAATCGTTACCAGCATGCCCGAGTTTCCCGACCATTGGACCGACTATATCGAGGAAGCCACTCCGGACTATCCGTTCCGTCTGGTGACGGCACCTGCCCGGAACTATTTGAATTCTTCTTTCACGGAAACGCCGAGTTCAATCAAGAACGAAAAACGGCCAACGGTGAAGGTCAATGACGAGGATGCCGCCGCGACGGGGATCGCGACGGGTGACCTTGTTCTTCTGCAGAACGAACGCGGCAAGGTCCGCCTGCATGTCGAAGTCGCCGGTGGCCAAAAGCGCGGTGTGCTGGTCGTGGAGAGCATCTGGCCCAATGCCGCGTTTGTCGACGGTATCGGCATCAATGCCCTGACGGGGGCAAGCCCCGGCGCGCCGATCGGCGGCGCAGCCTTCCACGACAACCGGGTTGCCCTCAGTCCTGCGGCGGATTGAGCCGAAGGATAACGAAGGTTGCAACGCTGCCCAGGAACAGGGCAGCCGCCCCGGCAGCAAACAGACTGGTATGATTGCCGGTCATCCTGTAGAGACCGGCAATCATATAGCCGCCCAAGGCCTGGAATACGGCGAAGGTGAAGGTGATATAGCCCCATGCACGGGCATGTTGATCCGATCCGACAAGGGCGGCGGCGGTACCGGATACCAGGGCGACGATCCCGGGTGTCAGCGCGCCGACTAGAAAGACCGATATCGACAGCATGATCATATCCTGATTGATCAGGGGGATCAGGACGGCCAGGGTCTTGATCAGGAAGGCACCGACCAGGCTGCGCCTGAAACCGAAGCGGTCGGCGGCGAGGCCCGCCAGCATGGGGCCGACAATCGCACCACAGCCGAAGATGCTCCAGGACCAGCCACCTGCGTTGTTGCTGTATCCCAGGGTCCTTACCAGATAATCCGCCCAGTAGATCGTATGGGGAATGAAGCCGATGGCATCCAGTGCATAGGCCGCCATCAGGGCGATAATTGCCTTGCTCCACATGGATGAGGCCGATGACGTGCTGTGGCCGGTTGTCGGGGCTGTGCTGTCCGCCAAGTCGTTTATGAGCAGCAGGCAGGGCAGGGTGGCGGCGGTGCATAAGATGCCAAGCGCCAGCCAGCTTTCCCGTACACCATAGTTCGCGGCCCAGGGAACGACGACACCGCTGACTGCGACGCCGACGCCGATCCCGGCAAAGATCAAACCGGCGACGCGGCCCTTCAGGTGGCTGGGCGTTGCCTTGAAGACGGCCGGGGCGGCCAGAACCATGAGGACACCGCCGGATACACCGGCGACGAAACGCCAGAAGGCCAGCCACATCTCTCCCCCATTCCAGGCGCTGAAGAAGAAACTCGCGGAACAGGCAATCATCGCAATGATCAGGGGGGCGGCTTGACCGAAACGCTTGCCCAGGCGGCTGGCGACCAGGGTTCCAGCCAGATAGCCCAGGAGGTTGGACGCTGCCAGGAAACCGGCCAGATCGCCATCGGCCCAGCCGCCCTGGACCAGCACGGGGATTAAGGCAACAAAGGAGAATCTCCCCAGTCCGATGCCGATCACGACCGCGGCAAAACCGATATAGACCAGTGCCTTGAATGAAATGGGTGCCCGTCGTTCCGTCACGCCGTCCGTCATCTACGCATACCAAAGCTGTTTAATGGGCTTGGCAGAGTTAAACAGGAAATCTATTATTTTATAAAGCGATTTAAACAGAATTTTTATATCTGTAATAGAGATATAAATGGAAACCAGAGACCTTGAGATTTTCCGGGCTGTGTATGAATGCGGCGGCTTTGCCAAGGCGGCGCCGCGTCTGAATACGGTCCAGTCCAATGTAAGCGCGCGGATCAAGCATTTGGAACAGATGTTGGGCGCAACCCTGTTTCGCCGCAGCCGACGGACTGTGGAGGCGACCGATGCGGCGCGCCGGCTTTATGACTATGCCGGGCGTTTGTTGACCCTGGAGGCGGAGATGCGCCAACAGGTTGCCAAACCGCGCGGCGTGGCGGGGGCCTTGCGCCTCGGGGCGATGGAAACGACAACCGCCGCCCGGCTGCCGGACTATTTCAGGCGGATGCGCCAGGCCTATCCGGATGTGGCGGTGGACCTCCAGACAGCGCCGACGCTGGAACTTATCCAGGGGGTGCTCACTCACCGGATGGAGGCTGCCCTGATCGGTGGTGTCACCGATCATCCCTTGTTGGCCCATCAGATTGTTTTCGAAGAGGAACTGGCGTTGTTTGGTGCCAGCGACGAGGCACTGTCGGATTTATCCCGGCAACCGATCCTGGTTTTCCGGGCGGGATGTGCCTATCGCCGTCATCTGGAAGTCTATCTCGCCAATCACAATATCTTTCCCGTCCAGATCATGGAAATGGGGACCCTGGACGGTATTCTCGGCTGTGTTGCCGCGGGGATGGGGATCACGATGTTGCCCCGGTCCGCGGTTGCCCAGCATCGTCTTTCTGGAGAGTTGTCGTCGCGTCGGCTGCCCCCGGAGAGCGAGCGGATTGCGACCAATCTGATTTACCGGAAAGAGGATGGGCCCAGTGCTGCCCTGAAAGCCTTTATGGACGTGCTGCCTATTCGTCATCCACGCGCGTCAGCAGACCTTCAATAGAACGCAGCGCTTCGCCATTGCGGATGCGCGTGAAGACCAGTTTCATGTGCCCGTCGTCGCGCAATGTCCGGTCATATTGCTGCATCTCATACCCGCCATCGTCGGTGATGATCATGGCATAGACCGTCAACGTATTGTTCTTGAGGCGGGCCCAGACATAGGGGTCGCCCTTAAGCGGGTTCAGGGGAACCCAATTGCCGAACATATTCTTGCGCATCGCGGACGAATAGATGTCCTTGCGTTCGCTGGGGGCAAAGTGAATGGAATAGGATGCTTCCTTGTCGCCGCCCGTTTCCCGGTGGATGACTGTTGTCCAGTCTATCAGGAAATTTTCGTCATCGTCGTCGTCGGGATAGATATGCACCTGAACCTCCCGCGTGGAAGTATCGGCCTCTCCCATGACGGCAACGACGCCGGAAAAAAGCCCGAAAAAGGCGTCCATCGGGTGCTTTTGTGCATAGGACTTGTTCGGGCCCGCGATGCAAAGCATCACCAGTCCGACCAAGGCAATCACGCGTGAGAGTGTGTTACGCATCAATAGGCTATCCCTATCCCAGATCATATCTCCAATGATTATAGCACCATATAAGAATTCGTTTTGAAAGGGCGGAAAAGTGAAAAGTGATATTGCTCACTCATGCTTGATGGCGGCGGTGGCAAATATTATCTTCGCAACGGTTCAAGATCGCCAGGATAGTCAATAATGTTAAAAGCCACAGTCATTCCCGTTACGGCCTTTCAGCAAAACTGTTCGCTGATCTGGTGCGAGGATACGATGAAGGGGGCTTTTGTCGATCCGGGCGGTGAGGCTGAAAAACTGTTGCAGGCCGCGTCGGACAACGGTGTGACGATTGAAAAGATCCTGGTCACCCATGCCCATCTCGACCATGCCGGTGCGGTGGCTGATCTGGCTGAAAAACTGAATGTTCCGATTGAGGGGCCACATCGGGAGGATCAGTTTCTGATCGACAGCCTGCCGCAACAATGTGAGATGTACGGCTTCCCGCCCTCACGCAGTTTTGAACCGACCCGCTGGCTGGACGGCGGTGACGAAGTAACTGTCGGGGAGGTTACCCTTCAGGTACGCCATTGTCCGGGCCATACGCCCGGCCATGTTATCTTTTATAGCAAGGACCAGTCTGTGGCCTTTGTCGGCGATGTTCTGTTTCGGGGATCAATCGGCCGGACTGATTTTCCGCGCGGGGACCACGCTACCTTGATCAAATCCATCACCGAACGGCTTTGGCCGTTAGGGAATGAGACTGTCTTTGTGCCGGGCCATGGTGAACTTTCCACCTTTGGCGATGAACGCCACCATAATCCCTTTGTCGGCGACAAGGCGCTGGCCGGGGCCGACTAGACGGCGATGCCGCGCAGGCGCTGATACAGGCCGAGGGCATAGCGGTCGGTCATCGATGACAGATAGTCAGTGACGATCATCAGGGCATCATAGGTCCTGAGTGACGAAGGATCGCCGGGGAAGTCGTCCCCGATCAGACGCAGCAGATGTTGCGACTTGTGGCTTGTCGCCTTGCGATCCCATCCCTTATGGCGGAGGTCTTCGATGGCCGCACAGAATTCATCCAGCAATCCATGCAGGACGCTATAGCCTGCCAATTCCTTTTGGGTGATCGATTCCATGCGGAAGACTTCCAGGCATTTTCTGGCCGCCCGGTCGAAGGCATCGGCGGTTTCAATATCCTGCACGATAGGGTTCGTTTTTTTGCCGGCGAGATAGTCCGCCAGATGGGCCATGAAATAGTCGGCGGCAAGATCGACCGACTTGCCGATGGCCTGGGAACGGAGGAAACCGATTCGTTCCTTCTCCGATTTATCTTCACGCAGATTGTCGATCTGGGACAGCCCGCTCATGATTTTCGCCACATCGCCATAGGGCAGCGCGCCCATGTAATAGGCATCTTCCAGGTCGATGATCAGGTTGCAGATATCATCGGCGGCTTCGACCAGGAAGGTGAAAGGATGACGCTTCCATGTGTCGCCCTGATCATGACACAGCAGGCCTGTGGCCGTGGCGACCGTCTCAAATACGGCTTTCTCACTTTGGAAAAAGCCGTTTTTCTTGGTGCCGATATAGCCGTCTTTGCTCGCGTCCGCCCCTGAGGGGTATTTGGTGAAGGTGGAAAGCACAGCATAGGTCAGGCGCAACCCGCCCCGGAACCGGTTATTCTCCAACTGCGACAGGATGCGAAAGCCAACAGCGTTGCCTTCGAATTTCTCCAGATCGGCGCATTCAATGGGGCTGAGGTCGTCGAAGGGCGCCCAGCCGCCTTTGCGTTTCTCCGAGAACCAGGAAGCGATGGCTTTCTCGCCGCTGTGCCCGAAAGGCGGGTTGCCGATATCATGGGCCAGACAGGCGGCCTGAACGATATAGCCGACCTCGTCCGCCGTGATGCCGGTGGCGCGGAACTGTGTATCCGTTTCCCGCAGGCGGCTGCCGACCAGAGTGCCCAGAGACCGTCCGACGGAAGACACCTCGATACTGTGGGTCAGGCGGGTGTGGGTATGATCGTTCTCGGTCAGCGGATGGACCTGGGTTTTATGGGCAAGCCGCCGGAAGGCAGAGGAAAAGACGATCCGGTCGATATCCTGTTGAAAGGGGCTGCGCGGATCGCGGTCATCGCGCGGCTTGTCGTCGTTGAGACGGCTGCTGTTCAACAGTTTTTCCCAGTTCATGGTCGCTTCCTTTGGCTTATCCGGCTTCTAGCTGGATAAAACAGGGGATTCGGGGATGCAATCAGTATCTGGTCAGAGATAGCCTGCGGCCCGGAAACTGAAACTCCCCTGACGGCCGACAATGATATGGTCATGGACCGCAATGTCCAGCGCACTTGCGGCGTCTCGGATGGTGCGGGTCATGTCTATGTCCGCCTGCGACGGGGTAGGATCGCCGCTGGGGTGATTATGCGCGAGGATGACTGCCGCAGCATTCAGTTCCAGCGACCGCTTGACCACCTCACGCGGATAGACGGCGGTATGGTCGATTGTGCCTTTTTGCTGCACCTCGTCGGCGATCAGCTTGTTTTTCGTGTCCAGGAACAGGATGCGGAATTGTTCAATGGGCTCGCGGGACATGGCGGCCCGGCAATAATCCACCAGGCTGTCGAAACTGTTGATCTGCGGGCTGATCCGGCCTTCCTGGCGAAGCAGGCGCAGGGCTGCCTCCTGCACCAGTTTGAAGGGCACGACCGCCGTCTCCCCCATTCCCTTGACCTGTGAAAGCTGTTCGGGACGGGCGACGACGATATCGGCGAAACTGCCGAAGGTCGCGATCAGGTCTTTTGCGATAGGTTTAACGTCGCGCCGGGGCAGGGCAAGGGTCAACAGCAGTTCGACCAGTTCGTAATCCGCCATGGACGTACCGCCATCACGAAGAAAACGCTGGCGCAGGCGTTGGCGGTGGCCATGGTAATGCGGTTTCTGCTTGTCCTCGGTCATCCCGTTCATCCTCCCATCCCGGCATATGGACATGAATGAAAGACAGGGGGCGGCTTTTCAGAGAAAGCCATAAAACAAAAACGCGAAGCAACCGGGGCTTCGCGTTTTCTGAATACTGATTGTCCTGCCAGTCAGGCGTAGGGGGGCGCGGTCCAGCCTTTCGGCGATTCCGTGAAGATTTCCACGCCATCGGCGGTGACCGCGACGGTATGTTCGAACTGGGCACTCAGGGATTTATCCTTGGTGACCGCGGTCCATCCGTCCTGCAAAACCTTGCAGTGATATTTGCCGGTGTTGATCATCGGCTCGATCGTGAAGAACATGCCTTCATGCAGGGTCGCGCCGGTGCCCGGTTTGCCATAGTGCAGAACGCTCGGTGCATCGTGGAAGACGCGCCCGATACCATGGCCGCAGAAATCGCGCACAACCGAATAGCGGTTCTTTTCCGCATAATTCTGGATTGCTGCACCGATGTCGCCCAACGTCACACCCGGGCGGACCATCTCAATACCAATCATCATGGCTTCATAGGTGGTCTGAACCAGCTTTTGGGCCTTGATCGGAACCTTGTCGCCAACCAGGAACATCCGGCTGGTGTCCCCGTGCCATCCGTCGAGGATAACGGTGATGTCGATGTTGATCGCATCGCCCTCACGCAGCTTCTTCGCATCGTCGGGAATGCCGTGGCAAACGACGTGGTTGATGCTGGTGCAGATGGATTTCGGGAAACCGCGATAGTTCAGCGGTGCCGGAATTGCGTTATTTTCAATGATAAAGTCATGGCACAGGCGGTCCAGTTCGCCCGTGGATACACCCGGCTGAACATGCGGGGTGATAAAATCCAGGACTTCGGCGGCCAGTTTACCGGCCTTGCGCATGCCTTCAAAATCTTCCGCATCATGCAATTTGATGCGCCCGGCTTCGGGATCGTAAACGTCGTTCATATCCAAATTACTTTTTTGTCAGTGTTTCAGCCCGTCAGGGCTCTATAATCGACAGCGGATTGCGCAGACGGATTTCCGTCGGGGTCACATCGCAATCATAGCACAGGACCTCAACTCCACGGTTCCGGGCCCTCTTGAAGGCAGAGGTATACTCGGGATCAATGTCTTCCGCCAGTCTGAAATGGGTGCAGTCGCCCCGTTGTACAAGGTAGAACATCACGGCCCGGTGGCCCTGGTCGACCATATCCGACAATTCGTTGAGGTGTTTCGCGCCGCGCGCCGTCACCGCATCGGGAAATTCGGCGGCCTCCGGATCAGCCTGGTCCGGGCGGCGCAGGGTTACATTCTTGACCTCGACATAGGTGTTCCTGCCGTCCCGCCCGTACAGCAGAATATCAATACGGCTGTTCTGGCCGTATTTTACTTCCCGTTTCAGGCTTTCAAAATCGGCAAGTTCCGAAATCGCCCCGTCTTCAATTGCTTGAGCGACAATGGCATTCGGACGGCTGGTGTTGATGCCGACAAGGTTGCCGTCCTGGGAGGCGATTTCCCAACGCCAGTCCAGTTTGGCCTTTGGATTGGTATTGGGGGAAAGATAGACCGTCGATCCGCTTTCCTTCAGGCCCATCATGGAACCGGAATTTGCACAATGGGCGGTCACAATCTCCCCATTGTCCAACTCAACGTCGGCCAGAAAGCGCTTATATCGCTTGATCAGCCGTCCTTCGGTCAGCGCCGTATCAAATGTCATGATCTGGCCTAGCTGCTCTCGCGGGCCAGTTTGATCATCTGCTGCATCTGTTCCTTCGAGATTGCCCCCGGCGCCAGACGGTCACCAATGACAAAGGCAGGGGTGCCTTTCAGGCCCAGGGCTGTTGCCATCTGGTGGTTGCGCTGAAGCTGGCTGTCGATTTCCTTTGATTTCATGTCCTCGGCCAACTGGTCGACGTCGAGACCGACAGAGGCCGCGATTTTCATAATGATCTCATCGGAAAGACGCCCGCGGTGCCCCATCAGCGCAACATGGAAATCCATGTATTTGCCTTGTTTCCGCGAGGCCAGTGCCGCGCGGGAGGCAACGATGGATTCTTTGCTGAGGATCGGGAATTCAACAAAAACCACATTCATGTCGTCATTGTTTTTGACCACATCCATGACCGTCGGGAAGACCTTTTTGCAGTAACCGCACTGGTAGTCGAAGAACTCGACGAACAGGACGTCACCGTCCTTGTTGCCCGTCCGGGGAAAGCTGTCGTCTGTCTTGAAGGTCTTCGACATTGCAGTCAGGGATTTCGCAACATCAGCCTGTTTGGCCAGTTCCTGCTGTGCCTGATATTTCTGGATGGCGTCGATCACGACTTCCGGGTTGTTCATCAGGTAATCGTGAATGACCTGTTCCATTTCCTTCTTTTGTGCAGCATCCATGGATGCTGCTTTCGCCGTTGTCGCCATCATGAAGACTGCGGCCAGTACCAGGACGAGGGCGGCCAGTTGCCGTTTCATCAGGTTGGTGGCGGAAATGGAAAGCGCCATATGTTCAAAACCTCTCAAAATAGGATGTCGAAAGCTTGGCTGAATATGGTCGTCTTGCCCTGGAGAGGCAAGTAACGACTGATCGAATTAATGTTATTCGTTGTCGGCACCGTCGTCCGGCTTGCGTGCCTGGAATTCAATGTCCTGGGCGCGAAGCCAGCCGGGGGATCCATTTGGAAGCTGATCCATGGCGCGTTCGGCATAGGTCTTGGCCGTTGGTTTCTTGCCGGTGCGGATCGCCTCTTCCGCCAGGGCCAATGCCGTGTTGGCCTGATCGTCAAGGCGACCGTAGGCGGTGGCCAGCAGGCGCCAGTTAAAGGTCGCCCAGGGCTCGTAACGGACAGCCTCTTTCAGGTCCGCAACCGCTTCTTTCAGGTTTTCGTCGCCGTCCAGTTCGATATAGGCGCGGGCACGTGCCTGATGGATCATCGCGGCCCAGGGCAGGATATTCAGTGCCTTGCCGTAGGTTTTGATCGCGTCTTCCATCCGCCCTGCATCAAACAGTGTGTCGCCCTTAAATTCATAGAAAAAGGGGTCCTTGGGGCTTTCAGCCAATAGGGCGTCTGTGATTTTGAGGGACTCTTCGTATCTGTGCTGTTGCTGCAGGTTGATCGCGCGGGCATAGCGTGCCGGTACGGACTGGTCCGATTTGGGGTAGTAGGTAAGAACCTGGCTCTCCGGCAACAGATAGCCGCGCAGCTTTGCCCGGACCCTGTCATGTAGCAGCTTGTATTCCTCTGGCAGTTTGTTGTCGCTGTATTTCGAGATCTGCACGTGATGCCTGACGAAATTCATACGGCTGTCCGTCAGGGGGTGGCTGCGCGTGTAGGGGTTCTGGTCGGCGGTGTAGAGCGCCTCGTTCCGTTTCAGCTTCTCAAAGAATTCAAGCATGCCGCGCGACGACATTTTTGCTTCGTCAAGGAAAGTGACGGCGGCCTGGTCGGCGGATTGCTCCATCGCGCGGGTGTAGGTGAGGAAACTGCGCTGGCCGATATGCTGGCCCAGAGCCAGGGAGGCTGCCACGGCATCTGCGCGACCGGTAGCAAGTGCCAGCGGGATGCCCAGCAGCATGGTTGCAATTTGCTGGGCCTGTGCACTTTCCCGAATCGTGTCGAACTGGGCCAGATGGCCGCCCGTGATATGGCCGGTTTCATGGGCGATAACGCCGATCACCTGAGAGGCGTCGTCGGCTGCCATGAGCAATCCGGTATGGATGAAAATCCGTTGACCACCGGCGACAAAGGCGTTCAGGCGCGGGTCTTTGATCAGGTGAATACGCACCGTTTGCACGTCCAGACCGGCGGCATTGAAGATCGGCGCGCTATAGTAGCGCACGGCATTTTCTATTTCCGTATCGCGAATAAAGCTTAAATTCCTTGCCTGCGCGGTTGCCCCTGTGGCAAGACCGATAGCCAGCGTGATCAAGGAAAACGTATAAAGAAGACGCATAAAGACATGCCTGATTATAAAACCAATAGCAGTAATCTAGTGTCGCGACGTAAACTTCGCAAATCATTCGCAGCCATTATTCTTGCCGGAGCGGCTTTGGCCGGCTGCAGCAGTGATAGCAGCGACGTGCAGCGAGGAACAATCGGGTATGTCAGTGGCTTCTACGGCGGTGTCGCGGGTGACGAGCCTCATGCCGTTCTGGTGGGCCGCGATGTTCTGACCGCAGGCGGCAATGCGGCGGACGCGGCAGTGGCCATGATTTTTACAATGACAGTAACCTCGCCGGCGAATGTCAGCCTGGCAGGCGGTGGCGCCTGCGTCGTGCATGACGCCAATGTCGGGGTGACCGAGGCGCTGGACTTCATTGGTGGCCCTGGAACCGGGCGGGGCGGCGACCGCCCTACGGCTGTACCTGCCCTGCCACGTGGCATGGTGGCCCTGCATGCGCGCTACGGATCAGTCGACTGGCGTGGACTTGTTGCCAAGGCGGAATCCATGGCGCGCCTTGGGCACCGTATGTCCCGGGCGTCGGCCCGTGAACTGGCACTGGTGGCACGGCCCCTGTTTGCCGACCCGGAGGCGCGGAAGATTTTCCTGAGTCCCAATGGCAAGCCCTACGGCGAAGGCGAGAAGTTCTCGCAGCTGGACCTGGCGGCCATGCTCGGCAAGATCCGGGCGTCGGGTGGCGGCGTTTTCTATGAAGGCGTAACGGCAAGGAATTTGGTGGATGCCGTGCGTCGGGCCGGTGGGTCGCTGACCGTCGAGGACCTCCGGAATTACCGCCCGGTCTGGCGGGAGACCTTGCAGGTGCCGGTTGGCGATGACGTTGCGCATTTCGCGCCGACACCGGCGGGCGGGTTGCTCGGCGCGCAGGCCGCGGCAATGGATTGGTATGACGATCGTTACGAGGATGCTGACGCCGCAGAGCGTGCGCATCTGCAAACGGAAGTACTCAAACGGGCCTATGCGGAACGCCGCCGTTATCTGATGCCGGACTGGACGGTCCGGGGCGATACGGAACAAATGCTGTCCGGCGAGCATATTGAAAAGCTGATGAGCAATTTCAATCCGGACAAGGCGACGTCTGTTCTGGAAATCGGGGCGGCACCGGACGCACAGGAAAACGGTGCGGGCACGGGGATTGTCGTTGTCGACCGCACGGGAATGGCTGTGTCCTGCGAGTTAGGGCTCAACAACATGTTCGGTACGGGCCGGGTGGCACCGGGCACGGGCATGATCCTCGCTGCTGCGCCGAAAGGCGGGACACGCAATTCGCTGAACCTTTCTCCGATGATTGTCGCGAACCCGAATACGTTCAATTTCCGCTATGCGGCGGCGGGCGGCGGGGGCATTGCCCATGCTGCGGCTATGCTGCAGGTCGCCAGCGACGTATTGCTCGGCGGCAAGGCTGTCGACGAGGCAGTTGAAGCGCCTCGCCTGTCCCCTGGGCCGAAACTGGAACGGACCTATGTGGAAGAGGCTGAAAGTGAAGTCATTCAACAGGCCCTGCGGGATCGCGGTCATGCGGTGAAGACGATCAAGCAGATGGCGCGGATCAATGCGATGTATTGTGCATCGGGTTTGCCGGTCGAAGGGGGCGATGATCCTGACTGCGGCATCCGTCAGGACCCGCGATGGCATGGCCTTTCGGTCATCGCGAAGTGATATTTTCGCGTAATCCCGGTGTTGTTGCTTAGTGGTATAGGAAAGTCGGATGAGCCTCAAACTGTCCAAGCGGTCTGAAATCCCGCCGTTCATTGTCATGGAAGTCATGCGGGCCGCGTCCGAGCGCGGCCGCGAAAATAAGGCGGTTTATCATCTGGAAGTCGGCCAGCCGGGTACAACCGCGCCGCGCGGCGTGATCGAGGCGGCAAAAGCTGCTCTGGAAAGTGACAAAATCGGCTATACCGTGGCCATGGGGATTCCGGAACTGCGCGAGGGCATCGCCGGGCACTACAAGCGGGTCTACGACGTTGCGGTGGACCCGGAACGCATTCTGGTGACGACCGGGTCCTCTGCAGGTTTTCTGGTGTCCTTCCTGTCGGCTTTCGACCCCGGCGACCGTGTTGCCCTGGCGGCACCGGGCTATCCCTGCTATCGCCATATTCTGAATGTGCTGGGTGTGGAGCCGGTCTGTCTGCTGAGCGGCCCGGAAGACCGTTATCAACCGACCCCGGCGCTGCTGGAACAGGCAATGAAAGAAGGCCCCATCGATGGTCTGATCGTTGCCAGCCCGTCCAACCCCAGCGGGACGATGCTGGGGACGGAGGAAATGAAAGCCCTTGCGGATTTTTGCGCGAAACATGATATCCGGCTGATTTCCGACGAGATCTATCAGGGCATCAGCTACGGCCATCCCTCGGAGACCATGCTGTCGCATGATCCGAACTGTGTCGTGATCAACAGTTTTTCCAAATATTTCTCTATGACCGGCTGGCGGCTGGGCTGGATGGTCCTGCCGGAGGACATGATGAGGGCCGGGGAGTGCCTCGCCCAGAACCTGTTTATTTCAGCACCGACACTCAGCCAGATCGCGGCGGTGGCAGCCTTCGACTGCTATGACGAACTGGAAGCGAATGTGGCGCGTTACGCGGAAAACCGGGACGTTCTGTTGAATGAGCTGCCCGGGATCGGCTTTGACAAACTGGCGCCGTCGGACGGCGCCTTCTATATCTATGCCGACGTTGGGCATATGACCAATGACAGTCAGGAATTCTGTAGCCTTATCCTGCGCGAGACGGGAGTTGCCGTGACACCGGGCCTTGATTTCGATCCGGATCGGGGCAATCGCACTATGCGCTTTTCCTTCGCGGCGAGCACGGATGATGTGGTTGGTGCGGTCAAGGCATTGAAGGCCTGGAAACGTTAGCTGTTGTCTTCCCGCGCGGCCTTCATCCTGCTGTAGCTTTTGGCAGCCTGCAACGAGAACCAGTAGCCAAGGACGCTGAGGATAATGGCATAGGGCAGGCAGCCGACAATGATGCTGAGCCCGATGTTTTCGATCAGATCCCAGATGAACTTGAAGGACCCTTCAAGGGTCTCCGTCGCGGCCATGTTGGATTCAATATGCTTGGAGAAGGCCTCGAAACTGAACCGCTGGCCGTCGCCGGGCAAAATGAACAGGCCGGTGACATAGAACAGGTAATAAAGCGGTATCATCGTGGCGGCGTTGGAAAGCCATGACCAGGCGATCGCCAGGATCAGACTGAAATTCCACTGGAACTGCCGGGCCAACCACCACAGAATTGCCACGAGCGGCATTTGAATGCCGACGGTCGGTGTCATGCCGATAAACAGACCGATTGCCACGCCCCATGCGATAACCTTGGGCGAGCGCCGCTCCCGGCGCATCGGGACAAAGAGGCGGTAATAGACCAGCCGCGCCATTTTAGAGTCGAACCGATGGCGGTTGCTGCGATGGCGCAGGCGTCCGAACCAGCCGCGCTCTCCCGCTTTATTGTCGTCTTCCTGCGCCAGGGTGGCGTTTTGCTTCTGGTCCTGTGCCGTCATGAGGCTGCCCCTTGTCCGCCATGAAGGTGATGCCGGTAAATACGATATAGGGCATGAAGTAGATAAAAGCTGTAATAGGCGGCAAAAAGCATCATCAAATACTGCACAAAATCATACTGGAACAGACCGGATACACAGTAGACGAAATAGAAGAAATATTTGATACGGATAAAAGTCCAGATCGTGACTTTTTTCTGGTTTGCATAGATTGCCAGCGGAATGAACGACAGATAGCTGCTGGCGAAGAGAACCGCGCCGATCGGGTTGGACCCAAGATGCCAGGTAGCCGCCGCGGCAACAAAGGCAACGCCCGCCTGGTCTGCGGCGATGTCGAGCATCGCGCCGCCTTCGTTGTCGATTTGCATGCGCCGGGCAACCGGCCCGTCCAGTCCATCGAGGACGCAATAGCTGAACAACAGTATTGAAACAGTCAGCCAGTGGTCGAGGACAGGCAGGCTGCTTCCTGCCAGCAACAGCAATACTGCAAATATAGTGATGTGGTAGGGACGAATGCGACAACGGATAAGGGTATCAGACAGGGGGGCGAGAAAGGTATCCCGCCAACTGGCAAATGCTTTCTGCTTTGCGCGTTCCGTTTCGTTGAAATAATCCATCCGGCAATCCACATGCTGGCCAAAACCCAAGGGCCCGCAGGTCTTCTATCTCAAAAGTCGGGATTGCTCAATCGGTGCTGTGTGAAAAGCCGCAAACCGCTTAGGGGACATCGCGTATCGGTGCTGCCGCGGCGGGGTGCTTGTGGGCGGCGCCACTGGAAAGACCGGTCTTTTGGGCTTTCTTTTCAACTGCTTCGCCAAAGGTGCAATAGCCGCTTTGCATCATATGCCACAGCTTCAGCAGGTTTCTTTCGCTGTGGTCGCGCACTGGCGTTTCCGCAAAATGGTGGCGCTGCTGCAAAAAGGCGAACCAGTCTTCGGGGCGTTTTCCGTCCGGCGCGGGCACGCTGCCGACGATGGTCTGGTGGCGCGGGAAATGGGCATCGGAACTTACCGCCAGCCCGACGCCGTCCATTCGGAATTCTTCAGGCAGCCGATAGGTATATTCCACATTACGCTGCAGCTTGGGCGGGCCGGGGACCTTCCCGTCGCGCATGCCGTTTTCCAGAAAATGCAGACTCAGCCCGTTGTGGATTTCAATATAGTCCACATGCTCCTGCATGTTCATGAAGGTTTCGGTGCCCAGCACGTTCGCCATCCCCGTCTTGCCGGGTGTGAACGGGTGCGGGATGATCGTGATGGCACCTGTGTCGGCGCGAAGCTTTGCGAGGTCCGCGACGTTCCAGGAAAAAGGCCGGATAATCCGCAAGGCCTGGCGCAGGGCGTCTTCGCTGCGATAGATGAAGATAACGTCGACGCCTTCCTTGCTGATGGCTTCGACCGCAGGCAGGATTTCCGTCGGCAGGTCGAGGGTGACATCGCGCAGATAAAGATAAGCGTCCAGCGGGTTTTTGTAGGCGTGCTCAGTCGATGCGACGTAATCCACCTTGCTTTCACTCAAATATTTCCGGTGCTTCGCCAAGCGTCGGTCGCGTTTCCAACGCGGCATCCGGTATACATTTGTGTGATAGTGGAGATCGAAGGTTACACGGTTACTTTGCACGGCTGATTCCCAGTCGTTAATGTCGTCGTCGCTACCCGCGCTCATCGGGTAAGTCGCAGCTTACGAGTTGGACACTAACATGAGTGCGAATGAATTGCACGTTCCGTTGCCGAAAATCCAAGATATCCGCGAGCATTGGTATTAAGCCCGGAAAGCCGGGCTGTTCCGGCTATTCCAGGTCGATCATGCCGTCGATGGTAATATCCAGGGCGATACCTGCGACCGTAAGGCGCACCTGTGCCGGTAGCTGGTTGTCGGCCAGTGTGCCGTCTTCAACGGCTTTCCAGACGGCCTTTTCAATTTCGCGCTGCGCGTTCACGCCGATCTTCTTGAGGAATTTTCGGGTGCTCATGTTGAAGACATCTTCATTCATTACGGCCTCCCCATTGCAGTAATACGGCTGTGATTATGCCTCTATGCTACCATTTTTCCGGTGGCTTCATAAGGTTTTTGCAAGACTGTGCGATACTGCCTGCGGTCGGAGCATTGATGGGAGATCTGCAATCCTGCGCGTGAGGCTGCATTGGACAGCTTCTTTATGCGATGCCTGCAGATGAACAGGCCGGTCAGGGTGATTTCCGTTCGACCGCCCGGATGCAGGGCATCATGACAGGACGGAAGCAGGGCGTCACAGTTACCCGTCGTGCACCAGTCATTGTGCAGGAGGATAAGGTCAAATCGGCCATAGTCCGCGACGAGTTGCTGAAAATGGTTGCCGGCGGCGAGGCGATGGAGGTGGATACGCGCTCCGTCGGAAACGGTTGTCTTCCACAGGTCCTCAGCCAGTATTTCCAGGTCTTTTTCCCGCTGCGCAGCGACAATGACATGGCCACCGGGGCCTGCCTGTTCAGACAACTTCCGGATATAGGAGGCCTCGGTTGTCCCCATACATAGGACGGTTGCACCGGTGGAGGCGTTTGGGAGATCGTATTCGGGTTGCCGTTGCCTCATGGCGTTTGAGGAGAAGCATCTGCGGCTTGTGCTGTGAAACATATCTTTGTCTCCGGAAGGCCTAATTTTCGAGTGTATCCTGTTGCTGGTGAAGCTTGAGGATATCGAAGATTTCATTCAGGTTTCTCTCAAGGCGTTCAATGCCATTCGCCAGATCGTTCCCGTAGTATTGTTCGAAGATGCCTACGGTTTGGCGATGATAGGCCATATGGGCGTCGAACCCCTTCTGACCCAGTGGCGTCAGGCGCAGCAAGACCTCCTTGGCGTTGTCTTCCGCCTTATACTTTTCAACCAGGTCTTTTTTTGCCAGCTTGCTGACCATCTGGGAGGCCGCACCTTTTGTGACTTTCATATGCGCAGCCAGCTCGTTGATGTTCAGCTTCTGGACGCGGCCAATGGCGTCGATCGTGTGGATTTCCGATACGGTAAGCGTGTGGCCGGTGTTGAACTCTCTGGGTTTGCTGTCCAACTCCAGCCAAAGATCGACAATGTCGTAAAACTGCTCTGTCAGGCGACAAATCCTGTCAGGGTGGTTATGCGGGTCGGCCTGGGACATTGCTCAATCATCCGATTGGTTGTTTAGCGACTAAACAATATTGTATGCCGTGAAGCAGGTCAATAGGTCAGGCGGGGGCTATGACGTGGCCTCGAATCAGTCTATGGTCCCTGCAAAACAACCCTTGATAATTCTTTTTGGCCCATCGCATTCACGCGTTGGGCTGGTGTGGACGGATGGCGACAGAAAGACAACATGCAGCATTGCCCTATGTCGTTTGCAACGGCGAGGTAGAGGTCCTGCTGATCACCAGCCGGGATACACAGCGCTGGGTCATTCCTAAAGGCTGGCCGAAGAAGAAAATGACCGCTTACGAACTGGCGGCGCTCGAGGCCTATGAAGAGGCGGGGCTGCAAGGCGAGATCGATGAGGTGCCGCTTGGCGACTACCACTATATCAAGCGGCTGAAGGGCGACGAGGAGACCCTTGTGCGTGTCGATGTTTATCCCTTGCTTGTCGAAAGCCAGCTTCTGGACTGGCCAGAGAAGGGGCAGCGCCAATTAAACTGGGTCCGGCCCGAGCAGGCGGCCCGAATGGTGGATGAAAAGGAATTATCATTGCTTTTGAAGGTCTTCAGGGCGGAAAAAGCGAAAAGTCGAAGGGCGGGACTGGTTTCATCTGTCACAAATGCGGTCAAACGCCTGTTGATACGGGCGGTCTAATCGTATAGACGCCCTTCGCAACCGATAGTGATTTAGCAATTGAGTAGTCAGTTATGAGTGTGAACGGACAGTCATCCGGGTCTGGCCGGCCCAACGTTGTAAAGACATCCTTGGAAAAGGACCTCAGCAAGCTGTCGCGAATGGAGGAGGTTGCCCAGAATCTCTCCCGCCGTATGTTGGCGCCGGGGCTTGGGGTGCTGTTCCTGACTGTTGTCGGTGGCTTTGCCAGCATTCAGGTGGGTGCGCAGCCGAACGCGGTCTTCATCATGATCGCCGCAGTGTTCGGGGGCTATATGGCCCTGAATATCGGTGCGAACGACGTGGCGAACAATGTGGGGCCGGCGGTGGGCGCGCGGGCGCTTACCCTGACCGGTGCACTGATTATCGCTGCACTTTTCGAAAGCGCCGGTGCCCTGATCGCAGGCGGCGATGTTGTTTCCACAATATCCAAGGGGATCATCGATCCCAGTATGGTGCCGGACAGTCAGACTTTCATCTGGGCCATGATGGCAGCCTTGCTGTCATCCGCCCTCTGGGTGAACCTGGCGACCTATATCGGCGCGCCGGTTTCCACCACGCATTCGGTTGTCGGTGGCGTCATGGGGGCGGGGATTGCCGCCGTCGGCTTTGGTGCGGTCAACTGGCCCACGATGGGGGCGATTGCGGCAAGCTGGGTCATCTCGCCAATTCTGGGCGGTGTCATTGCAGCCGCCTTCCTGGCGTTCATCAAAACCTTCATCATTTATCAGGACGATAAGATTGCCGCCGCGCGCCGTTGGGTGCCTGTGTTGATCGCAATCATGGCCTCTGCCTTTTCCTGCTATCTGATGATCAAGGGCCTGAAGAAGGTCTGGAAGCCTGACGCGACCACCATCATCGCTATTGGTGTTGCCATTTTCTTTGCCTCCGTTGCGATCCTGCGTCCTTTGATCCGCAAGCAATCGAAGGGGATGGAGAATCGGAATCAGTCGCTTCGGACCCTGTTCCATATTCCGTTGATCTGTTCGGCGGCCCTGCTGTCCTTTGCCCATGGGGCAAACGACGTGGCGAACGCGGTCGGGCCGCTGGCGGCTATCCTGCACAGCGCCCAGTCCGGTGATATCGCAGCCAAGGTGAATATTCCGGTCTGGGTGATGCTGATCGGTGCGATCGGCATCTGTCTCGGGTTGTTCCTCTATGGTCCGCGCCTCATCAAGATGGTGGGGGAACAGATCACCAAGATGAACCCCATGCGCGCCTTCTGTGTCGCCCTGTCGGCAGCGATTACAGTGATCGTTGCCTCCTGGCTGGGCCTGCCGGTGAGTTCTACCCATATTGCCGTGGGCGGTGTCTTTGGTGTCGGGTTCTTCCGTGAGTATTACACCCGCCACAGCAAACGCCGCCGGGCCTATGTGATGAAACATGCCGGTAAGACCAAGAACTGGGCCGAGGACCGCCCGCGCCGGGAAGAACTGCGTCGGCGCAAGCTTGTTCGCCGGTCTCATTTCAGCACAATTATCGCAGCCTGGGTTGTGACGGTTCCGGCCGCAGCCCTTTTGTCTGCTGTCGTCTTCTACGGGCTGAGCCAGCTTCGTTAGGTCGCAAAACACCGGTTTGAAATACGAAACGGCGGCTGAAATTCAGCCGCCGCTTTCGCTGTTGGGGGGATTCTTGACTTAACTGTTATGCCGTTACGCGACGACGATACAGGCTCAGTGCCAGCAGGCCGAGGCCTAACAGACCAAGAGTGGCCGGTGCCGGTACGTTCTGGCCGGTTTCACGACGGATCTTGGCAAGAAGCGTCTTTTCGAAGTCGTTGAAGTCAGCAGATGCAACAGCAAATGCGCCTGTGCCAGCGATGAAGGAGCAGTCTGCGCCGCCACCAACACCCAGGCAGTTCACGACATCCGCACCTTGTGCAATAGCCCATTCTGCGGAGCCCACTACACCGGCGCCGCCATCCGGGTCATGCCCTTGGTTCCAGGCACCATCGGTAGACACGTCAATGATCAGTTTGTCGAAGCTCAGGCCGGATAACATGGCATCCTGGAAGGCTGCGTAAATCCCACAGGATATGCAAGTCACACCACCAAACTGACCCTGGCTACCAAAGGTATTGGCGATTGTGCCTTTGTTGCCGCCATTAACGGTGGTCATGGTTTGGAAAACGCTCGCTGATGTAGCGAACTGCGTCCCGGAAATCGCGATTGAACTGTCTGTTGGGATGGCAGCGTTGATCGCGTTTTTGTATCCCTGCATCTGCAGTGACCATTCGCTGGAGTTGATGCTACCGGAACCGTCAACTACCAAAGCCAAGCCGATCACACCGGCATTGGCCTGTCCGATAAAGGCTGCTACGGCCAATGCACCGGCTGTCAGCAATCCTTTCATGAGCTTGAGTTTCATATCTGGTCCTCCTACCGCTCAAAACTTTGATTTTGTTAGGTGTCTACTTAAGAAGCAAGTGATATGCCAGATAAAGTAAAGTTTTGATTTTTTGAGCTAATTTGAAATTTTCAAACTTTGGCGTGAGTGGAGTTTGTAAAACCTGTCGACAATATTCATGGCTGTTTCCTAAATAGAGAAACAACTAAAGGTTTATTTGTTATTGCGGCGATTACTGTCAGACAAAAAAAGAAGGCACCTCTGAATGAGATGCCTTCCGTCTCTTGATGGTATCCGGCTTTGCTATGCGGACATGCGGCGGCGATAGAAAGCGAGACCAAACAGTCCAAGGCCCAACAAGGCGAGCGTGCCGGGAGCAGAAACGTCCTGGCCGGTTTCGCGGCGAATTTTGCGGATCAGGGCGCTTTCAAAGGCGTCGAAGTTGTCTGCTGTGACGGAGAAAGCACCAACGCCTGCGATGAAGGAACAATCAGCACTGTTGCCGATACCCAGGCAGTTGACGACATCAACCAGGCCGTCCACGGCCCATTCTGCGGTGCCAACCGTGCTTGCATCGCCATCCGGATCGACACCGGCGTTCCAGTCGCCGTCTGTGGAAATGTCGAAAATCAGCTTGTCGAACTGCAGGCCGGAAGCCATGGCGTCATTGTAGGCGGCGCGAATGCCGCATGAAACGCAAGTGCCACTGTTCATTTGGCCCTGGGTACCAAAGTTGTCAGCAATCGTGCCGCGATTGCCACCGTCGACAATGGTCATGTTTTGGAAAACAGATGCGCTTGAGGAAAATTGCGTTCCAGAGATTGCAACTGTGCTGTCGGTCGGGATTGCAGCATTAATGGCATTTTTATAACCCTGCATCTGCAAACTCCAGCTGGAGCTGTTGATGCTGCCTGAGCCGTCGACGATCAGAGCCAGCCCGATAACGCCGGCACTTGCCTGACCTATAAATGCACCAACAGTAATGATACCTGCTGCAACGACACCCTTGAATAGGGAAAACTTCATTTGAAAGACCTCCTGTTAAACTCTTGATTGTGGTTAGGGTACCGACAGTCGTTAAAGCAGTATGTGTGCCAAGTTAGCAAACTATTGATATGATTGGAGGATAGGCGGAAAAACAGTGTTGGGTTGTATGCCGGTGTAAAAAATATCGACAATTTTAGATAATTTTTATAGAGGGTAGCCGCGACCCTATAAAGGGAGCGTTTTTCTGGGAAGGAGGGGCGCAATGCCGATGTATGATTTCGGGACCGCTGGGTAAAGAAGAACGGCGACCTGTATAGGTCGCCGTTCCAGGGCCATATTGCAGACCGGTTGGTTTATGCGGCGTTGATTAGAAGCTGTTGGGGTTTCTTACGGCGGTAGAAGGCCACTACTGCGAGGCCGAGGCCAAGCAATGCCAACCCTGCGGGGGCCGGGACGTTCTGTCCTGTTTCGCGACGAATCTTCGCCAGAAGGGCTGTTTCGAAAGCGTTGAAGTCCGCAGCGGCAACCATGAAGGCACCGTCGCCTGCGACGAAGCTGCAGTCAGCACTGCCGCCGACGCCCAGGCAGTTAACCTGGTCTACTCCATTGGCGACCGCCCAGTTTGCGGAACCAATGCCGTTTCCGTCAGGGTCGTTCCCGCGGTTCCACTGGCCATCTGTGGAGACGTCGATGATCAGCTTGTCATAGCTGAAGCCACCGAAGAAGGCTGCGATCTGCGAGTTCTGATAGGCGGAATAGATTGCGCAGGAAATGCAGGTGGAAGACCCGATGAACGGGCGCGATTCGCTTTGGAAATTATCCGCGATGCTGCCACGGTTGGCGCCGGTGACAACGGTCATGGATTGGAACACGCTTGCAGTGCGCCCGAATTTCGTGCCGGAGATTGCGTCCGACCCGTCTGTCGGGAACGCCGCGTTGATTGCATTGTGATAACCCTGCATCTGCAAGGACCATTCCGAGTTGCTGATGCTGTTTGAGCCATCAACAACCAATGCCAGACCGATCACGCCGGCACTTGCTTGTCCGACGAAAGCTGCTGTCGCCAGTACGCCAGCCGCAACAAGGCCTTTCAGATATTTCATTCTCATTGCTTGCCTCCAGATTTCCAATCTCAGTTCATGCCTGCGGCAGGACAGGATTAGGAATTAAATAATGTTTATGAATCCATCTGCGCAACTTATGTACCAATTATGGAAAGTATTTGTTTGGATTAGAAAAGTTGGATATTTGAGAGGTGTGAGAGATGCTGCCCTGTAAGAGAATTCGATAAATGCTAATATATTAAAAGTTGAATATAGAAAAATGCTTAGCTTAATAATTGTATTTTGGGGCACGGTGACATCAGGACCGAAAAAATAAGGCCGCTCAACCTGTCGAAGGGAGCGGCCTTATTGATGTCTGGTGGCGGATCAGGGATTTGAACCCCGGACACATGGATTATGATTCCACTGCTCTAACCACTGAGCTAATCCGCCGTTGCGGGCTGGTATTTACGGGGCGGAAGGCTGTCTGTCAAGCAAGTGTTTACAAAAAAATGAATGGTTATTGTCAGCCCACAGGGGAGAGGCACAATTCACCCGAGCGCCTTCACGAAACTTCCCAGGTAGCGGTGCAGGATTTGGCGATATTGCGGCGAGTCAAGCGCCTGCCGGAGGGCCTGTGCAAAGGTCCGCCATTCCGGATTGCCATGCGTGGCCGGGCCCAGGTGAAGGGCAATAGCCGATTTCTCCAGAGGGACGGGCTCGTGAATATAGGACGGCTTCTTGTTCATTTTGCGTAAATAGTAATAGACGAACAGATCCGATCCGATAATGGCGTCGAAGCGGTTGCGTTCAAGCATTGAGGCCATCTGGTCAACGGAAGGGACGCTGATGATATTCTCTTCGGGTGGGCGGTATTCTACGGGCAGGGCATTGATGCTGGCACCCAGCATGACGGCCGTTTTCAGCTTTGTCGCGTCAGTAAGGCCGCGAAAGGGAACGGACGCCTTGGCGACGTAGACGCGGGTGACAGGAAGAAGGGGAATGGTCTGGTCGCTATGTTCCTCAAGGCCGCTATTGATCAGGAAAACAATCGCCTTGGATTTGCCGATACTGTATTCAGCCAGTCCCCGCTTGGTTGGTTTGTTGGCGAGCCTGATTTCCTGGCCGCTCTGGTCTTTCACCAATTGTAGAAGATCAACCAGAATGCCGCCAGTGAAGGCCCCGGACTGGTCCGTTATGACGAGCGGTTCGATATCCTGTGCAATGATCGTGATTTCATCCGCGGCACGCGCGTAGCTGCAAGCCGCTGCAATAGCCATGACCGCAAGCAGGAAACGAAGGCGCCATATTGTGAGGACGGACGGCATGTTTTCCCCCTTCCTTCCTTCGAAGGAAAATAAGGATAGCACATTTATGACGCGAAAGCGCCGTGGAAGGAGTCTTTATGCGAGTTGCCGCTGTATCCAGCCGCCGCCGAGAACGCGATTGTCATCATAAAAGACGCAGGCCTGACCGGGGGAGACACCGAAATGCGGTTCCGCGAAGGTGACTTCAACGTCGCCCAGTGCCGTTACCTGGACAGTGGCGCGCACCGGCTGCATCGCGGAGCGGATTTTGACGTCTACTTCAACCGCGCCGTCGCTCAACTTGCTGTTGCCCAGCCAGTTCACGTCGCTTAGCCGGATATGTGGTGTTGCGAGGGCCGATTTGGGGCCGACGATCACACGGTGCTGGTCCGGGTCAAGGCGAACCACATACAGGGGATCGGTGTCATTCTTCCGACCACCAATGCCAAGACCCCGCCGCTGGCCGATGGTGTAGTTGATAATGCCCTCATGGCGGCCCAGAATCTCACCGTCAACATGGACGATGTCACCGGGATAGGCGGCTTCCGGGCGCAGCTTCTGGACGATGCTGGCATAGTTACCATCGGGAACAAAGCAAATGTCCTGGCTGTCCGGCTTGTCGGCTACTTCCAGGCCAAAGCGTGTGGCATGGTCGCGGGTTTCCGATTTTTCCATGCCACCCAGCGGGAAACGAAGGAAGTCCAGTTGATCCTGTGTCGTTGCAAACAGGAAGTAGGACTGGTCCTTTCCGGGGTCGACGCCACGATGCAGTTCTGCCTTGCCGCCCAGCTTACGCTGTACGTAATGGCCGGTGGCAAGGGCGTCCGCGCCCAGGTCACGGGCGGTCGCCAGCAGGTCGCGGAATTTGACCGTCTGGTTGCAGGTCACGCAGGGGATGGGGGTCTCGCCGCGGGCATAGGCATCGGCGAAATCTTCGATCACGCTCTGCTTGAACCGGTTTTCATAGTCCAGCACATAATGCGGAAAGCCCAGCTTGTCGGCGACGGTGCGGGCGTCATAGATATCCTGCCCGGCACAGCAGGCACCGGTGCGCTGGATGATCTCGCCATGATCGTAAAGCTGCAGCGTCACGCCGACCACGTCATAGCCCTGTTCATGCAGCAGGGCGGCGGTAACGGACGAATCGACACCGCCCGACATCGCGACGACGATGCGGGTGTCTTTCGGTGCTTTATCTATACCCATCGAATTCATGGCGCGGAATATAGGTTTTCTGCGCGTTTTAGCAAGGGCGAAGCGCGATTTTCCAAAGCGTTGCCCGCATGGCTGGTCTGCAACGGGTGCAGGGATGGCGTTCGCAGCCGGTTTTTCATAAGTCTTTTCGCTGATAAATGGGGAAAATCACTGGAAAGAGCGGCCCGGCTGTGCCAGAAATGCCGCGCTTTGGCTTAATATTACGGAGAGACAGCCGTGTCCGCGCGAAACCCCCTTGTTCTGGCAGTGCCCAAAGGTCGTATTCTGAAAGAGCTACGCCCGCTGTTGGATCATGTGGGCATCCATCCGGAAGCCGCATTTGACGACCCCAATGCCCGCCAGCTGCAGTTCGCCACGAATCTGCCGGACCTGTCTATTGTCCGTGTGCGCAGCTTTGATGTGGCGACATTCGTTGCCTTCGGTGCGGCTCATTTGGGTGTGGCGGGCAACGACGTCCTCATGGAATTCGATTACCCGGAAATCTATGCGCCGGTTGACCTCAATATTGGTCACTGCCGGATTTCCGTGGCGGAAGCCGTGGACCTTGTCGGCGAGGATGACCCGCGTCAGTGGAGCCATATCCGTGTAGCGACCAAATACCCCAATATGACCCGCACCTATTTCGCGGAACGCGGCGTGCAGGCGGAATGCATCAAACTGAACGGTGCAATGGAACTGGCGCCCAAGATGGGGCTGTGCCGCCGTATTGTGGACCTGGTTTCCACCGGTACGACCCTGAAGGAAAACGGACTGCAGGAAATCGAGACGATTGCCGATGTGACCAGCCGCCTTGCGGTGAACCGTACGGCACTGAAAACGATGCCCGATGAAATGGGCGAGTGGATCGAGAAATTCCGGGAGGCAAGCAATGGCCGTTAAGCTTTTCCAATCTGACGCGGATTTTGCACAGGCTTTCGACGCGTTGCTGCATGCCAAACGCGAGATGGATGTGGACGTGGACAATGTCGTGTCCGACATCATCATGGATGTGCGCAGGCGCGGTGACGAGGCTGTCCTGGACTATACCGCGAAATTCGACCGCCTGGAACTGACGGCGGAAAGCATGCGCATTTCGGCGGATGAGTTGGCCTCTGCGGCAGCAAAATGCAAGCCGGAAACTGTCGAAGCCTTGAAGCTGGCGGCAAAACGTATCGAGGCCTATCACTCGAAAACCCTGCCGGAGGGGCTGGATTACGTCGATGAGGTCGGTGTCCGTCTCGGCGCGCGCTGGCGTCCGGTGCAGGCGGCGGGCCTTTATGTGCCCGGCGGTACGGCGGCCTATCCCAGTTCCGTCCTGATGAATGCACTTCCGGCGAAGGTTGCTGGCGTTGAGCGTCTGGTGATGGTCGTGCCGACGCCTGACGGCGTAACCAATCCGCTTGTTCTGGCCGCGGCCCACCTGGCTGGCGTGACGGAAGTCTACCGCGTTGGCGGGGCTCAGGCCGTGGCGGCGCTGGCCTATGGTACGGATACGATTGCACCCGTGGACAAGATCGTCGGCCCCGGCAATGCCTATGTTGCGGCTGCAAAGCGGCGGGTATTCGGTCAGGTCGGGATTGATATGATCGCAGGGCCGTCTGAAATCCTGGTCGTGGCCGACAAGGAAAACGATCCGGCCTGGATTGCGATGGACCTGCTTAGCCAGGCGGAACATGACACCTCCGCCCAGTCGATCCTGGTGACCGACGATGCGGCCTTCGCTGAGGCAGTGGAAAAGGCGGTCGAGGCTGCGCTGGAAACGCTGCCGCGCAAGGAAATCGCCGGGCAAAGCTGGAAAGATCATGGCGCGATTATTGTCGCCGACAGTCTTGAGGCTGCTGTGCCGCTGGTGGATCGGATTGCGCCGGAACACCTGGAGTTGGCGGTGGCTGATCCCGATGCGCTGTCTGAGAAAATCTCCAATGCCGGTTCGGTCTTCCTGGGCCGCTATACGCCGGAGGCGATCGGTGACTATATCGCCGGGCCGAACCACGTTTTGCCGACGGCGCGCAGTGCCCGTTTCTCCAGTGGACTTGGCGTATTGGACTTTATGAAGCGAACAAGCTTTGTCGCCTGCGATGCGGATAACCTGCGCGCCATTGGTCCGGCGGCGGTGGACCTGGCGGTAACTGAGGGCCTTGGTGCGCATGCACGGTCTGTTGCGGTACGGTTAAATATACCCGTTGAGGATTGAGCGGTTCCCACAGGGGATGCGTCAGGCTAAACTCCTGAAATTGAACAACTCAACCGCAATCGGTCGGTCAGGGGAGTAACGGCATGTCCAACTGGGATAGCGAAACGGATCGCATCGTCGATATCAAACTGGACGAAAAAAGCGTTATTCGGCGCAGTCCGGAAGTGGAGCACGAGCGGGCCGTCGCACTTTATGACCTGCTGGACATGAACCGTTTTCGGCCGGCCGGGGGCTATACCGGACCCTTCAAGGTGACGCTCAGCATCGAGGACGGGAAGCGTCTGCATTTCAGGATCTGGGACACCAGCGATGTTTTGCAGACAGAGGTGATTCTGGCCCTGTCGCCGTTCCGCCGGTTGATCAGGGACTACTTCCAAATCTGTGAAAGCTATTACGACGCTATCAAGCGCCTGTCGCCCGCTCAGATCGAGACCATTGATATGGCGCGTCGCGGGCTGCACAACGAAGGGTCGGATTTGCTGCGGGAAAGGCTGGCGGGCAAGGCGGAGATGGACCAGGCAACCTCGCGCCGCCTGTTTACGCTGATTTGCGTGCTGCATATCAAGGGCTGAGGTAGGGCCGGGATCGCGTAATGAGCCAAAACGATCTGCCTGATGCGGTTCTGTTTTGTTGTACGTTGAACGCGATCCGTTCACCGATGGCCGAAGGTATTATGAAAAAGCTGCTCGGCACCAAGGTCTATGTGGATTCCGTCGGTGCCCGCGGGTCCGAGATGCCGGACGGTTTCATGGTCGAGGTGATGAAGGAAATCGGCGTCGATATGTCGAACCATGTGCCGAAGACCTTTGACGAACTGGAAGACAGCTATTACGACCTGATCATTCCGCTCTCGCCGGAGGCACAGCACCATGCGGTGGAAATGACCCGGACCATGGCCTGCGACGTTGAGTTCTGGAATACGCTGGACCCTTCCATTATAGAAGGCAGCCGCGAAACCCGCCTCCAGGCCTATCGGCAGGTGCGGGATCAATTGATGAAGAAGATCAAACAGCGTTTCGATCTGGAGTAAGCGTCCATATGGTTTCTTTTGTATTGGCCTCGCAAAGTCCGCGGCGGCTGGAGTTGTTGAAGCAGATCGGTGTTGCGGTTGATACGGTCGATCCCGCCCATGTGGATGAAACGCCCCAGAAAGACGAAAGCCCGCGTGAGTTGGCGCTGCGGCTGGGGCGGGCAAAGGCGCAGGCCGTATCGGAACGGCATCCGGGCTCGATTATCCTGGCCGCCGATACCGTCGTGGGCGTCGGTCACCGGTCGCTGCCCAAGGCCGAGGACGAGGCAACGGCGCGTGACTGCCTGAAACTGCTTTCCGGGCGGAGGCATCGGGTCTATGGCGGCTTTTGCATTGTTGATGCACAGGGCCGTCCCCACAGCCGCGTGGTACGATCGATTGTCAGCTTCAAAAAGCTGAGCCGTCAGGAGATTGACGCCTATATCGCCAGCGAAGACTGGCATGGCAAGGCGGGCGGCTATGCAATCCAGGGGCTGGCGGCGGCCTATATTCGTTATCTGGGTGGTTCCTACAGCAATGTCGTGGGACTGCCGCTTTTTGAAGTATCACAGATCCTGCATGGGATCGGTTATGAAGGTTTGAAATCCGCATGAGCAAAGCATCGCTCGATACCCTGATCGAAGTTTCACCCGGCGAAACCCGCGCTGCGCGTATGGACCAGGACGGTCTGTTGCATGAACTGTTGCTGGACCGGGTGGGGCAGGCCTCGCTCGTCGGCGGGATATACGCGGGCCGCATTGTTCGTATCGAAAAAGGCATGGATGCCGCCTTTGTCGATATCGGGCTGGGTGAACCTGCGCTGATGAACAAGGCGAAGGGCCTTGCGGAAGGCAAGAACCTGATCGTGCAGGTTTCCCGCGACGGACGGGACGGCAAAGGACCGGCTGTCACCCGAAACCTGAGCCTGCTGGACCGTTATCTTGCCTATACGCCCGGCCGCAAAGGGCTGAACTGGGCCCGTGCCGTGGGCAAAGGTCGCGACCGCGCCCGTCTGGAAGACCTGGTGGGTGAACTGCTGGATGGCCGTGAAGGATATTCGGTGCGTGGCCCTGCCGTCGTGGCGGAAGGCAAGAACCTGATTGCGACCATTGAGCGCCTTGAACAGCGTTGGGAGGCTATGCAGGAGCAGTTCCGTGCCGACAAGACGCCGCGCTGTCTTGAAGCGCCGATCTCCCTGATCGACCGTCTGCTGCGTGATGCCGATGCCGAGGCGCGTTTTGCCATCGACGACCGGGTACAGTTCATGCGGATCGAAAAAATGGTCGCGCAAGATATGCCGGATCTGGCTGAGGGCCTGTTGTTCCACAAGGGGCCGGAACAGATTTTCGATGTGGCCGGTGTTGAAGAGCAGATCGACGAGGCCGTCTCCCGCACGGTGTCGCTTCGTGGTGGTGGCAGCATGTCCTTTGACCATACAGAGGCGATGACCGTTATCGACGTCAACATGGGGGCCGGAACGAAACAGGGGGATGACGCGATCTTCCAGGTGAACCGCCGTGCGGCCGAAACGGTGGCCCGCCAGATCATCCTGCGCAACATCGCGGGCCTGATCGTGGTCGATTTCATTTCCATGCGCGATAAGGCGCGCGCCAAGAAGCTGGTGGAAATCCTGCGTGCCCGTTTCCGCGACGATGCGCGTCATACGGATGTTCTGGGGCTTACCGCAGGCGGTCTGATCGAAATCACCCGCCAGCGTGAGGGCATTACCCTGGCACAGCAGTTGACCGAGGTGCGGCCGGAAGAGGTACGGGTACATCCCGTGGCGCAGGCCTGTGCGATTTTGCGTCTGGCAATCCGCATGAAAGGGGCCGGCAAGCCGACGGCGGTGGCGTCCGGCCCGGTCATGGAGGCCCTGAACGGTCCTTTGAGTGCAGGAATGGAAGAGGCGACCCGCCGTTTGGGGCAGCCGATCATTCTTGAAGAGGGGCAGGACAGCACGCCACCGGTTGTGGAGATGCGATAATGGCAAAGAAGACGACCAAGGCGGCTTGTCCGGTCTGCGACAAGCCGATGGATGATAAATACAAACCCTTCTGCAGCCGACGCTGTGCGGATGTGGACTTGAATCGCTGGTTGGGAGAGACATACCGCGTGCCAACGGACGAGCCGGGTATTGCCAACGATCCCTATGCGGAAGAGGGTTGAAATCAAGGTCTTCCCGGCGTTTTGAATTTTTTCTGTAAAAATATGAATTTCGCGCTGGACAGACCCGGTCAAACTCTCTAAATCAAGGCCCGTCCGATGGACAGGCGCAACGCGCCAGCCACGGTGCCCAGGTAGCTCAGTCGGTAGAGCAGAGGATTGAAAATCCTCGTGTCGGCGGTTCGATTCCGTCCCTGGGCACCACCAAAAACGCCAGCTTCCCAGACCGGGGTGCTGGCGTTTTTGTTTTGTTGTTTGTGTCGGTATTTATTACATTGCTAAGTAAATCATCCTCACGGAACTTCCCCAAATAATTGCAAACCCACAGGAAACAGGATGTGGCGTGAAACTTGCCTTGTAAGCGGGGCGGAAGGGGTTTCATCGAGCCCGGCTCGATGTGTTGTGGAGTATAAGTTATGAAATTCCAGAAAGTTTTGGCCGTCATCCTGTCGCTGGCATTCGCGACGATTGCCTGGCGTGCACAGGCCACCGTTATCGACTTTGGCGGCCTGCCGGGTCCCAATGGGACGGCTTACACCGGGCATGTGGAGGACGGTTTTACGGTTACCCCAAATGATGGCGATTGGCATCAGGGGCTGGTCTATGGTGCGCCGACGCCGTCAATTTTTGGCGGTCCCGTTCCTCAGCCGGTCTTTGGGTCTATTACGGTCACCGGCGGCATTTTCCGGTTTATCAGCGTTGATCTGTCCAGTAATTCGGCGACGGGCACGCGCGCCACGGTCATCGGTTATATGAATGGCATTACGCAGTTTGGCTATGACTTCACCATCACGACAGCCAACCAATTTGTCACTCTGGTAAACCCCGGTCCCTTCATGGTGGATATCGACGAACTTTATATCGCGATGATGCCGGACACAGGCGTTTCAAGTTATAATATCGACAATATTGTCCTGCGGTCTGTGCGGGCGGTTCCTGCCCCGGCGGCTTTGGGATTGATAATCCTTGGATTGGCCGGGGTTGGTTTCACGCGACGCCGTTTGGCCTGATCAACCTGTTTTACACAAAAGGCGGTGGCGTATTATTGCGCTGCCGCCTCTGTTGGATGGCAGAGCGTGCGAACGGCCCCGGGCCGTGTCCAACTGAACTCTCCCTGATGTTCCCACAGTTCATACTGCCCATCGGCATAGCGCGCACCGGACCCAGAGATGGCACGTGGCAGTTCCCATCGCTGCTGGCCGTCCGTAATTTCGACGCTGTCTTCATGCCATCGAACCGCTAGGGCTTCACCTGATTCGCATGATAGGTGTTTTTCTGCGATTGTGTCGGTGGAGCAACCGGCGACAACGGCCAGGGAAAGGGCGGACCATCCGTAGAGAAACACAGCCGGATATTTTCGCATCTTCAAAGACCCCTCGTTGATGGTGCCCGATTAAGTCAGGCAACTGTGGCTAATTCTGGGCAATGCCCGGGCACTACGACTGTGAGATTGCTTTCCAATATAACCTGATGTAGGCGTGATTTGATCCGGTTGGTGTCACAAGTTAAGGTGACGGCAGTATTTAAAAATTCCCTTCGAAAGGATTCTTCATGAAAATCCGGTTTCTATTGGTTGGCCTGTGGGTGCTGTTCCTTATGCCGTTTACAGCGCTGGCCCAGGACGACGGTGGCCTCCAGATAAAAGACATTAAGACCGGTGACGGGAAAGTGGCGCAACTGCATTCGTCCGTGAAGGTCCATTACACCGGCTATCTCATGGATGGAACCAAGTTCGACTCCAGCGTTGACCGCAACCAGCCCTTCAATTTCATCCTTGGCGTCGGTCAGGTCATTCCGGGATGGGACAAGGGTGTTCAGGGCATGCGTGTCGGCGGTAAACGGGAACTGATCATCCCGCCGCAGCTTGCCTACGGCCCGCGTGGCGCTGGTGACGCAATTCCACCGAATGCGACGCTTCGTTTTGAAGTTGAGCTGCTGGACGTATCCGGTCCGAAGTATTCGAATATTGATTCCGCCAAGGCTGTGGAACTGCAGTCCGGCGGCGCCAAGGTGGTCGACATCCGTACGCCCGATGAATGGAAGAAGACCGGCGTGATCGATGGCGCAACCCTGCTTCAGGCCTTTGGCCGCAACGGTCGCATCCTGAAGGATTTCCCGCCGAGCTTTGAGGCGGCAATTGCCCACGGCGATGACGTGATCATCGTTGGCAGCGGCGACGACCAGCGCGCGGCCCTGCTATCCCTGATCCTCGTTGAACGCGCTGGCTATGAGAAGGTGTATAACCTCGCCGGTGGCGTTGAGGAATGGAGCAAGGGCGGCCACGGCCTTACCGTTCCGCAGACGGACGCGACGACCCAATAACCTTTCTATTGGGACAAAACAATAATGCGGGTCGCCGGTTGGCGGCCCGTTTCGTTTTGGGGGACGGGATCAGTTCGGACGATAGAAGGGATTGCCGATCAGAATGCGGTAGTAGCCGCTATCTTCGTCCAGACTGTTCAGGCTTGCATGCACGAAGACCGGACGGTGGCGGTCCTCATCGGACCAATAGGCAAAATAGGGCGCGCTGCGCGGTGCTGGCGACAGGCTGGAAAACAGGGCTTGTTGTTCTGTACCAGTGTTCCGGGCGGAAAAGCCGATATGGTCCGCGGGAAGAATGTCCTCTATCCGTTTTACTACGTCGGTGAATGTATCGCGGGCCTCTGTCTCGTTTGAAAGACGTTTGCTGTCGATCTGGATGGCGATGAGCCGCCCGTCCTGCTTGCGGTCAAACTGTGCGATGGCAACGTCCGCGAGGGGATAGGGTGGCACGGTGCGCAATTTGCACGCGGTCAATCCGTTTTGAAAAGGATGGCAGGGCCCCAGCCTGTCTTTGGCCGTGTTGAGATGGGTGAGCCAGTCAAACCCCAGCATGAGTTTTCGATAGCTGCCGCCAAATTGGGCCAAGACCGCCCGGATCAATTGTTCATTACTGCCAGAGGCTCGCAGTTCCGCGATTGCCGAGCGGCCTCTTGAGGTTATCTGACCGGGTTTTGCGCCATGATCCAGCAGGGATTGAAACAGGCCATCGTCCTTCTGGTCCAGGGCGGATAGCAAAGGCGTTTCCCCCTGCCATTCACGGTTCAGCCCCAGAGAGTTCTTCAGGAGAAAATCGCGAATGCCTGCGTAAGGTGCAGAAGGGCTTGCATTGAAGGCCTGATGAACGAGATAGGCGGATGGCTGAAGGTCTCGGTCCGCAAGAAGCCCTGCGGCATCCCACTGGTGATTGAGGAGGGCATGGTCCATAACGCTGCGGTCGCCCGCGCCCCATTTATCCACGACCTGAAACCGGGCGCGCCGCAGCGGAATGTCTGCAGGCCACTGGTCAAGTTGGCTCTGGATATCACCGGTCTCGCCCTGTTCGATGGCGCGGCCCAGTTTCTGTGAGAAATAGGTGAGCCTGGCCGCGGGGCCTTTGAGTTCAGACAGGGCGGCTGGTTCCGTTTTCGTTGCGATATCGTCTTTCGGCAAGGACAGGTCTTTGGGAGGTGTTGCCGCAGCGGTTTTCTGGTCTGCCGGAAGGGAGCTTGCTGCCTTGGTCCGCAAAATGAAAACGCGCTTTGGCGGCTCGTCAGGGATGTCGTCCTGTGCCGCGGGCGGGACAAAATCAACACGCGGAGCGCCAACCGGGGCCGAAGAAGCGGTGGCCATGGTATCGTCCGATGAAACCTCTGCCGACGAGGGTGGTGGTGGGGCAGGGGCGTCACTTAACATGTCCTGAGTGTGGCTGATAAGATTTTGCCACTTTTCCTGCAGTCGCTGCAGTATATGGTCGCGTTCTGACGTTGGAGCCTGCATCCACATTGCCGCCAGACCGGCGACGACAAGAACAAGCAGGACCGGCAGGAGAATTTTCCTCTTCCGCCTTTTGCGGGGTGGTGCGTCATCTTCATGGGCCGGATTAAGGAAGTCCGGCAGTTCCACAAGATGTTCGTCCGCCGGGCGTTCGGCCGCTGTGGCGGACGGGGCATCTTTGCCCTTTGCTGTACGGTCTTCTGTTTCGTCGGGGAAAACGGAGGCCTGTGCCTCCTCCTTGGGTTGACGCAAGGGGTGATCAATGGATTCGCCCGTGGGCCAAGGGGCTTTACCGGCGGATGCGGGCGCTGTTTCTGCTTCTGTTGCGGCCTGCTGAGGTTTGGTTTCTGTGTCCGTCTGCCGCGGCGTGCCTTCGTCCTCCAGTTCCTCCTCATCGCTTTCAGCAGGGGCGCGGGTAAAGAGGTCTGTGTCCGATGCGGGCTGGTATCCGGCTTGGACGGATGCCTCGCTGATATAATGGGCGACGGTGCGATATTGGGTGTCTTTGGTAAAGGCGGACAGCGTTGCCTCGACGAGGCGCAACTCGTCATATTGGCCGCCGTCACGCAGGGCCTTGAACCGGGTGGAGGCATCCTGGACGCGTTCCTGGGACTCCAGGTTCTGCCAGTCGTCGCCTATGCGGCCCTGTAGCCAGTAAGTAACGATATTGAACGATATGGATGACTGCTTGTCATCGCCGTTGCTCAAACGCAACCTCCCTCCTGGCACACGGTATTCCGCGCAAGGCGTTTACCGGCAATTCGCCACTCTCCTAAGGAGTAAGTGTATCGCCAGGAAGGAAATTTATGCAACAACCAAAAGGTGTTGTGTCAATCAGTCCACGTCGGCGCGCGTCCTGGTGACTTCAACGCCAACGGTTTGGGCGTTTTTCAGGGCTTCGGGTTTTTCAACCCGCACAACGGCCTCCTGCACACGGGGGTCTTCCAGGCAGAGCAGGCCAATTTTATGCGCCAGGGTTTCGACGAGGCGGATATGACCTTCCGCCGCCAGCACCCGGATGCGTTCTGAAATGTCTGCATAACAGACAACCTGGGTATAGTCGTCGCAATTGGGGTCACTCATTTCCCGGGCCTGAAGCTCCAGGTTGATGCGCACGATCTGCACCCGTTCATATTCATGGTCGAAGACGCCAATGCTCCAGGCCACATCCAGATCACGGACCAGAATGCGGTACAGCCTGTCGGATACAGCCTGCGGCTTCCGACTGTCGGAGGTGGGGTGGTTTACAACATTTTTCGTGGCCACCTGCATGACCGTTTCTCCTTTGGCCTTGGCAAACGCGCTGTCAAACGGTATCGACAGCGACGCGCGACCCTACGAATATAATATAGGGATGACAAGCAATAGGACGACATGGAAATGCGGCTGAACGACCATTTTCACTGGGGAAGCCGGTGTTATGTGATGGGGATTGTCAACGTCACGCCTGATTCCTTCTCTGGAGACGGCCTGGCGGATGACCAGGACCGTGTTACCAGGGCGCTGGCCCAGGCACGGCAATTCATCGCCGACGGGGCCGATATTCTGGATGTCGGCGGCGAGAGCACGCGGCCTGGGGCCGCCCTTGTCGCGGAGCAGGAAGAGCTTGATCGTGTGGTGCCGGTTGTCGAGGCTCTGACCCGGGAATTACCGGATGCCATCATTTCCGTGGATACCTACAAGGCAGCGGTGGCAGAGGCCGCCTTGGCCCACGGCGCACATATCATCAACGACGTCTGGGGCTTTAAGGCCGACACCGATATGGCTGCCGTGGCAGCCGATCGTCAGGCACCGGTGATGCTGATGCATAACCGGTCCAAGCCGGGGCATGCGGAAATCGACCGGCGGCTCGGCGGCTCCTACGTTGCGCCGGACTATAAGGACTTTCTGGCGGAGGTGGTTGAAGAGACTGCTGACCTGGCGCGGAATGCGGAAGCCAACGGCATTGCCCGTGACCAGATCGTGTTGGACCCCGGTGTCGGTTTCGGTAAAACCATTGAACAGAATATGGCCCTGATCAACCATCTGGATGCGTTCAAGAAACTGGGCTATCCGGTGTTGCTGGGTTCCAGCCGGAAAAGCTTTATCGGGCGCGTGTTGGATGTGGAGCCTGACCAGCGCCTGGAAGGCACGGCGGCGACTGTTGCCATTGGCGTTGCGCGGGGCGCGGACATCGTGCGGGTGCATGATGTGAAGGAAATGACGCGGATCGTGCGGATGACAGACGCCCTGATCCGTGCGGATGGGTGATGCGATGAGCGAACAGACAGCCAAGACTGATGTATTTATCGCCCTGGGCACCAATGTCGGTGATCGGGAGGCCAATTTGAACCTGGCCATCGATGCATTAGGGCGATTGATGGAAGTCACCGGCAAATCGCGCCTGTATCAATCCGCACCGATGTATGTGACGGACCAGCCGGCCTTTCTCAATATGGCGGTCAAAGGGCGCACAAGCCTGTCGGCGGAGGACCTCCTGACCGGGCTGAAGGACCTGGAGGAGGAGATTGGCCGCCGCCCGACCTTCCGCAACGGGCCGCGCGTAATCGACCTTGATATCCTGTATTACGGCAAGGACCGCATTGATACGGAACGGCTTTCGGTTCCACATCTGCGAATCGCGGAGCGCGGCTTTGTTTTATACCCACTCAATGACCTGGACCCGCAGTGGCAGGATGTGAGAAGCGGTAAAACTATCGCGGAAATGGTGCAGGAACTCGGCCCGGATGAAGGACTTGAGGTACTGTCGTAACGCTTGGACGATATTTGTCGCGGTTGCTTCGGTTTCTGTCGCTGTCCTTTAGATTCTGTTAAACTTTTTTTGCAATCCTCGCCTTGCAGTTCACGGCGAGGGCGATATAGTGCAGCCCGACGTCGCCGTTGCTGCGACAAGAAAATCCGAACATAGTATTTTTGCTTGCTGGTTGTAACAGACCGGCAACAGCCTTTTTTAGTGTTTGCACGAACAGAAGAACGATCAAATAAAAGGACGAAAACAATGAACAAGAACGAATTTACGTGGGCAAAAGCAGGCGAATGGCTAAAGGGCCTGCGCGAAGAATGGCTGCTGACCCGTGCTGAACTGGCAGAGCAGGTTGGCGCGCCGTCCGTGAACTGGTTGGGTGAAATCGAAGAAGGGGAGCGTGCGCTTGCCACCGATCTTTTCAAAGGTTTTGCACGCAGCTTCAATATGTCCGTTCAGGACTTTGCCAAAACCTACGCCCAGAAGGCACATGTTGATTTTGAGCAGGCTGCATAACTGCGCCGCCATCGACGAGCCGACAGTATTCTGGCGAGAAAAGCCCCGCAGCTTGCTGCGGGGCTTTTTACTTGAAAGCGGTTTGAGCCGGGGTCAGACCATGGGACGCCTGCCGCAGGTGTCGATGATGCTGGCAATTGCCTCGGCTGTTCCCTGACCGGAGGCATCGACGCGGGCGAACAGTCCACCGGTGATCAGGGCATATTCCCGCATGAGGTCTTCCACACCGGGAAGGAGGCCAAAGAAACTGGTGGGCACATAAATGGCGGAAATCTTGATGTCTGCTGCCAGAGCGGCCTCAGCCATATGGATCGCGTTGGGATAGTCGGTGTTCTCGTCATAGGTATCGTCGAAGCCACCCGGCAGGTTGTCGGTGATCAGCACGATCATGCGTGTACGCGCGGTGAAACGGCCATTGAAGTCGCCCGTCTGCGACCGTCCCTGTGCGGCAAGCCCGAAGATCACCGTCCGCAGGGCCTCGTCAGAGGCCTCAGGCCCCGCGGCGCCGGCGCGTGCGGATAGCTGGCGTATGCGATTGCGTACGATTTCCTTTTTTGTTTGGGGGTCAGGCGTCGCATTCATGTCTTCGTCGACTTCGACGAAATCCTTGAAGGTTACCAACCCGATCTGGAAGTCACCGCCGGAAACTTCGTCGATCTTGTCCAGGATTTTCTCGAGTTCCTGTTTGATGTCGTATATGGCGCCCTGTAGGCTATACGTATCGTCGATTACGAAAACCACGTCAGTGGATTCGCATTTTGTCTTGCGCGGGGCTGTGCTGTCCTGCGCATAGGCGGGACAGACAAAAAACAGCAAGCCTGCAAGGGCCAGAAGCCCCCAAGCTGCTCCCCCGCAAGATGCTGCCAAATAATTTTTTGTCATGAAATTAGGATACTATGCATCCTGATCCATGACCTAGTAACATTTAACTGAAGTCCGGGAGGGGTATCCCCTCCCGGAAAGTTTCTTCAAAGTTGGTCTTCAGCGATTGCCATGACCGTATTGTGGCCCTGGGTGATTGGCCCCAGCAGGGACGGTGCCTGGGACAGAAGGTTTTCCGCGTAGAAGCGTGCCGTGATCAGCTTGTTGCGGTAGAAATCCGCGTCACCTTCACCGTTGACCAGTTTGTTTTCCGCAGCAATACAGGCGCGGGCCATGACGACACCGCCTGCCACAAGGCCGAAGAGTTTCAGCAAGTAGGTAGAAGCCGTCGCCTGTGCAACCCGGTCGCTGCTTGCGTTTTCGACCAGCCAATCCCCGGCCTGTTCCAGGGCGTCGACGCCCTGCGCCACATATTTCCGGAGGATGGAGATTGTTTCTCCGTCCATGCCGTTCAGGCGATTGATGAAGGCGTGAACCTCATCCAGATATTCGTCCAATGCAGCACCCTTGTCGCGGAGGATTTTGCGGCCGACCAGATCGGCGGCCTGGATGCCGTTGGTGCCTTCGTAGATCGGCAAGATACGGGCGTCACGGTAATGTTGGGCGGCACCGGTCTCTTCAATGAAGCCCATGCCGCCATGGACCTGCACGCCCATGGAGGTCATCTCCACGGCGGTGTCCGTGAACCAGCCTTTGATGACCGGCGTCAGCAGGTCGACGCGGCGGCCCGCCCATTTGCGGTAGTTTTCTTCCTCATGACGGTGGGAGATGTCCAGCATCGTCATTGTCTCAAGGACGAGCGCGCGCTGTGCCTCGGCATAGGCACGCATGGTCATCAGCATACGGCGCACATCCGGATGCTTGATGATAGCGACCGTGCCTTCCGCCGGATCGAGGCCCTTTCCCTGTTTGCGTTCCTTCGCGAAATCCCGTGCCTGTTGGTAGGCGCGCTCTGTGAGCGACAGCCCCTGCAGGCCGACGGCGAGGCGGGCATTGTTCATCATGGTGAACATGTATTCCAGTCCGCGATTGGGCTCACCCACCAGATAGCCGATGGCGCCTTCCTTGTCGCCAAAGGACATGACACAGGTGGGGCTGCCCATGATGCCAAGCTTGTGCTCAATGGAAACACAACGCAGGTCGTTGTGGTCACCAATGCTGCCATCGTCGCCGACCAGATATTTGGGCACGACAAACAGAGAGATGCCCCGCGTTCCCTCCGGTGCATCCGGCAGGCGGGCAAGGACGAGATGGACGATATTGTCCGTCATCTCATGTTCGCCATAGGTGATGAAAATCTTCTGGCCCTTGATGCGATAGTGATCGCCGTCGGGTTCGGCCTTGCTGCGAACCAGGCTCAGGTCGGAACCGGCCTGCGGTTCGGTCAGGTTCATGGTGCCGGACCATTCACCGCTGATCATCTTCGCCAGGTAGGTGTTCCTGATCGCGTCGGAAGCATGCGCCGTCAGCGCCTCGACCGCACCCTGGTTCAACAACGGGCAAAGCGCCCAAGCCATATTGGCGGATTGCCACATTTCCTGAACGGCGGTCGCAATCGTCCAGGGCAGGCCCTGTCCACCAAAGTCCGGGGTGAAGGGAATGGAATTCCAGCCGCCCTCCACATAGGCCCGATAGGCATCCTTGAAACCGTCGGGAACGGTGACTTTGCCGTCGTTCCAGCGGGCGCCCTGCTTGTCACCGTTATAATTCGTCGGGGCGATAACGTCGCCCGCCAGTTTTCCGGCCTCTTCGAGGATGGCATCGACCAGTTCCGCATTGACCTCTTCACAGCCGGGCAATGCCTCCAGCTGACCCAGAAGGCCAAGGTCCCGCAGGACGAAACGCGTGTCATTGATAGGGGCCGAATACGGTATCATGGTTCTTGTCTTCCCTTCGCTTGTTGCGATACTCACCTGTTCAGGTCTTTTATCCGGTGCTTGTCTCCTCCGGCAGCACCTTGCCGGGATTCATAATGCCTTGAGGATCGAAAACCTGCTTGATCCCGCGCATCAATGTCAGTTCTGTCGATGACTTGTAACGCGCCATCTCACCGCGTTTGACCTGTCCGATGCCATGTTCTGCGCTGATTGATCCATTCAATGCGGCAACAATGTCATGGACGGCGCGGTGCAGGTCCCATTCAAGGGCCCTGAAGGCTTCTGCTTCCATGCCCACCGGGGCGGTCAGGTTATAGTGAATATTGCCGTCACCCACATGTCCAAACGGATAGGGGCGAATTCCCGGACAAACATCTTCAATGGCGACAGCGGCCCGCCGCAGGAATTCCGGGACCTGTGAGATTGCGACCGATACGTCATGTTTGATCGACGCGCCTTCGCGGGCTTGTGCCTCGACAATGGCCTCGCGCAGATGCCACAGGTCGCTGCGCTGTTGTTCCGACTGGGCGATAACGGCGTCTGCAATCAGCCCGCTTTCAAAGGCCTGTTCCAGAAAGGCCTCCAGATGGGCGCTTGCCTGGCTGTCCTGTCCGGTGCCGGTAAATTCCAGCAATACGGCCCAGTCTGGAAGCTCCGAAAACGGCGCGCGCGTGCCCGGAACATGGCGGACGGCACAATCAATAGCGATGGCCGGGATCAATTCAAAGGAGCTTAACGCGTCGCCACTGCTGCTGCGGGCAAGGGCGAGCAGGCCCAGGCAACTGTCCAGGTCGGAAAGCGCACAGAGAGCTGTGGCTTGTTCAGTTGGTTTGGGGAAGAGGCGCAGGACTGCTGCTGTGATGATGCCAAGTGTGCCTTCGGACCCGATCATGAGATGTTTCAGGTCATAGCCCGTGTTGTTTTTGCGAAGCTGGCTGAGGCCATTCCAGATTTCACCATTGGGCAATACCGCCTCAATGCCGAGGACAAGCTCACGGGTGTTGCCATAGCGCAGCACATTGATGCCACCGGCATTGGACGCAAGATTGCCGCCGATCTGGCAGGAGCCTTCTGCGCCAAGGCTGAGCGGGAAATACCGATCCTGCGCCAAGGCGGTGTCCTGGATCGTCTTCAGGATACAGCCCGCCTCGACAGTCATGCTGTAATCCGCGCTATCAACCTCACGGATGCGGTTCATGCGTGAGAGATTGAGGAGAAGGGCATCGCCGCTGTCATCCGGGGTTGCGCCGGCAACGCGCCCGGTGTTGCCGCCTTGCGGAACAATGGGGATCATTGCTGCGGCGCAAAGCCGAACAACCTCGGCAACCTGTACGGTGCTGTCGGGGCGCGCCAGACCGGCGCAGTGTCCGCGATAGGCACCACGGGAGTCGATCAGATAGGCGTCGAGATCGCCATCCCCATCCGTCCATCCGGACGGGCCCAGCAGGTCTTTGATTTTTGAGAGGGCTTCCTCTCTTTTCATGCTCAACTCCCCTATACGTCAGCTGGTTCTACCGCAATGCACAATTTCGGGCAAGTGCGGCGCGATGCCGTGTGGACATGATTGCAATTCTGTGGTGACGTCGCGATGCCGAACAATATCAGATGGGGAAGGGCATGAACGATATCACAACATTAGATCAACTTCGCGAAATGTATCCGCAGCCAACCGGCGTTGTCGAACTTAAATCGTTGACAAAACTGGAAAAACACTGCCGAAATTTCATCAGCCAATCGCCCTTTCTGGTGATTGCAACCGGTGATGTCGATGGCAGGCAGGATGCGAGCCCCAAGGGCGACGCGCCCGGTTTTGTCCGCGTGGTTGACGATAATACGATCCTGATCCCGGACCGGATTGGCAATAACCGGGCGGATTCTCTGGTGAACATCCTGAGCAATCCGCATGTGGGGGTAATCTTCTTCATTCCCGGCATTGGAGAGACGTTGCGGGTGAATGGGCGTGCCAGTCTGGTCGCTGATCCGGCGTTGCTGGAAAGTTTTACCGTTCAGGGCAAACAGCCGAAGCTTATCATCCGGGTGCAGGTTGAAGAGGCCTATTTGCACTGCGCCAAAGCCATCATCCGGTCCAAGCTGTGGCAGGACGACAATAAAATTGACCGCAAGGATTTTCCGACGCTGGGCCGCATGGTTGCCGATCAGATCGAAAGCATGAAAATCGACGCAGACGAGGCAGATGCCCGCCTTGAGGAATCCTATCGGGACCGGTTGTATTGAATTATGGTGCGCTCATTGCTCTTGCATTAACGCGTTAAGGGCAACTATTTAGGTCAGCAAATAGAATCTTATTGTTGAAAATCTGGCAAATGCTGAGGGGACGAGTTTGGCTAATCCAACAACTATCGACGGTTTGGAGCACTATATTTCCCAGTGCCTTGCGTCAAACGAACCACATATGCCGCCAACCGGACGTATTTTGCATTGGATCATGCAGACCTATGCGATGGACCGTTATATCGAGCTGGAAAGAAAGCATCTTGAAGGGCGGTATGAACTAAAAGATAACCAGGATTATAATGAGAAATTCTTCAACCTTGAGTTCTGGCTGAACAACAAAGTTAAACTGGCCATGATGCTTGGTTTTGTGCGTGCGCAGACGGGCAATATTCTGGACCTTGGGGCTGGGGCGGGACATTTCATGCTTGTGGCCCGCTGTTTAGGATACGGTGTCCATGGCCTGGACATTCCCGATCCCGTATTTGATGACCTGACCGATTTCTTTAATTTATCGCGCACCATTCACCGGATTCGTGCTTTTGAACCTCTGCCGGATTTCGGTGTAAAATTCGACTTCGTGACAGCATTTTATACATCGTTCCACGTTTCTGAAGCCAAGGCGCTTTGGGGAGAGGAAGAGTGGGACTACTTCCTTTCGGACCTCGCAACCAACGTCCTGACGGAGCATGGCAAGTTATACATGGTCCTTAACCGTCATCACCATACGATCGGTGGGCTGCAATACGCCAGCGGTGAAGCGAAGCGGTATTTTGAGGCTCGCGGCGCAAGTTTCCATCAGAATAATGGCGTGGTCAAATTCGAGGATATGAGCAGGTTTCGTCGCTAATCCGCACGTCGTGCCTGTTTGTCCTAACCCCGTGGGGCGGCAGCACGGCGCAGGCGGTCGTTGATTGCCAGGCCCAGGCCTGTTTCGGGGATCGGGGCCACGGCGATGGCGTGATACTGCCCACCGTCCAGTTCATGAAGCAGGCGGAAGAGGTTTGCCGCTGCCTCGCGCAGATCGCCCTTGACGCTGAGATTGGCTGTGGCCTTTTCAGTGGGGCCGAAGCCGAGATAGGCCTCCCCGGTTTCCGGGGTCTCCACGTTCAGGCGCACCGGGCAATGGGGGGCATAGTGGCTGCTCAGCATGCCAGGGGATTTTGGGGCGGTATCGTCGCTGGCCGCACGGATAAGCGGCTGGTTCAGGACCTCCTCGATTTCTTCTGCCGCAATGCCGCCGGGACGCAGTAGGGTGGGTTTTTTGCCTGAAACATCCACGATCGTGCTTTCCACACCAACCCCGCAGGCACCGCCGTCCAGGATAAGTGAAACGGCATCACCAAGGGAGCTGGCGACATGGGCGGCTTCGGTCGGGCTTAGCTTGCCGCTGGTATTCGCGCTGGGGGCGGCGATGGGAAGGTTGACCGCCTCCAAAAGCCTGCGTGCGCCGGGATGGGCCGGAATACGGATCGCGACTGTGTCGAGGCCTGCGCTCACCAGTTCTGACAATTGGCAATCCTTTGCGCGGGGCATGACCATTGTCAGCGCGCCAGGCCAGAATTTTTCCGCCAGGGTATAGGCGGCACCATTCATGACGGCATATTGCCGGACAGCCTGAACCGATGGCAGATGAACGATCAGCGGGTTGAAACGCGGACGGCCCTTGGCCTCGAAAATGCGGGCCACGGCCATATCGTCCATGGCATTGGCGCCAAGGCCGTAAACGGTCTCGGTTGGAAATGCCACCAGTTCGCCGCGCCGCAAAATATCGGCGGCGAGTGCAATGCCATCATCGTTCAAAGGCTTGATATCAGTCATGATTGGTAAGGAGCATAGCCGATCATCCTTGGCAAGAGTATAGCATGTGTGCGCTGCACAAAAATATGATAACCTGCTTTTTAATCAGGTTGAAACAAGACCAATGCATACGAGAAACAGGGGACTGGCATGACAGGAAAGATTATTTCCGTGGCTCAGCAGAAGGGCGGGGCGGGTAAGTCGACCCTGGCGGCCCATCTGGCGGTGGCTTTACGGCTGCAGGGGCATCCGGTGGGGTTGGTGGATATCGACCCGCAAAAGTCGCTGGCCTACTGGTTTGACCAGCGCAGCAACCAGAACCGAAAACTGGTCGACATCTCCTTTGAAGACGTTGATGGCTGGCAGGCCTCCCGCCGTGTGCAGGACCTCGCGGAAGAGAATGACTTTGTGCTGGTCGACTGCCCCCCTCATGCAGAGACGGATTCCAAAATCGCCATTCGTGCCGCGGATCTGGTGGTTATGCCGGTACAGCCCAGCTCGATGGATTTTCAGGCCTGCCGGGTGACCCGGGATCTGGCGGCGAAAGAGGACGTCCCGGCGATTGCCGTGTTCAACCGGCTGTCTCCCCATCAGGATGTTGCGCAGGTTGTCGCCGAATTTGGTGGTGGGCAGCCGTTGACCAGTGCGGCGCAGGCACTGGGTAATCGCGTTGCCTATGCGCGGGCGATGGCTGGTGGATTGACCGTTCTGGAAATGGGGGGCGCAGGTAAGGCCGCAGACGAGGTACGCTCGCTTTCAGTTGAAATTTTGCGCGCATTCGCTTAAGAGCGAATTGATAACAATAGGTAAGCGCAGGTGATGCACTCACGTTTCTTGGACGAATTCACGGTCGGGGAGAAGTTCAGTTCCCGCAAGGCAAGTCTGTCCGAAGGGCAGATTCTCGACTTTGCCATGATGTATGATCCGCAGCATATGCATATTGATCATCAGGCGGCTGAATCCGGTCCCTTTGGCGGCATTATCGCCAGTGGTTTTCAAACCCTCTCGCTAAGCTTCCGGCTGTTTTATGATATGGGGCTGGTGACGCAGACCAATATCATCGGTGTCGGCATGGATGAAGTACGCTGGACCAAGCCGGTTTATCCAAAAGATGCTCTGCGGGTCGATGCGGAAGTGTTGGAGGTGCGTCCATCCAAATCCAAACCTGACCGGGGCACATTGCGCTGGCAGGTTTCAACCCGTAACCACCGGGATGAAATTGTGATGACGGCCCAACTGATAATGATCGTTCGCCGCCAGACCGAAGCCTAGTCTGACCGCGATCGAAAACGGCATTTTTTCAATTCTTTGTCTGGTAAATTTCCATGCTAAAGTGGCGTGGACAGGGATAACGGGGAGCAGCCCAGCATATGATCTTTGGCGATTTGGCCACCTTTCAGATGGTCGCGGTTTTCGCGTTCATCATTGCAACGCTCGTGCTGTATGCATCTGAGAAAATGCCGCTGGAGCTGACGTCATTCTGGACGATTTGCGCACTCCTGCTGTTCTTCAATTTCTTCCCTGTCCTTGATAGCGAAGGCAATAACGAACTTTCCGCCAAAGTCCTTTTGGCAGGCTTTGCCAATCCGGCGCTGCTTACGGTTCTGGCGCTGCTCGTGCTGGGGGAGGGGCTGGCGCGAACCGGTGTCCTCGACAGTGTTGCCGTCTGGGTGCATGAAAGTGCAAAGGGGCGACCGGCTGTTGCTATTGCGATCGCCCTTCTGGTCGTTGTGCTGACCAGTGCCTTCCTGAATAACATTCCCGTTGTCGTGATCTTTGTTCCGATCATGCAGGCGCTGGCGGTCAAGATCGGTCGCCCGGCAAGCCGCTATATGATGTCGTTGAGCTTTGCCGCCATTCTGGGCGGGATGACGACCCTGATCGGTTCCTCCACCAACCTTCTGGTGTCCAGCGCGTTGTTCAAACTGGGCGAGCCGGGGTTCGAGTTCTTCTCCTTCACCGTGCCCGGCCTTGTGGTGGCGTCGGTGGGGTTGATCTATGTGATCGTGGTTCAGCCCATGATCCTGCCGGACCGGCAAAGCTATGCGGCTGAAAGCTCCGGTCAGACGAACAAGCAGTTCCAGGCGCAGTTAAAGATCATCGCCGGATCGAAATATGAAGGCATGGCGCCGGTCAGCGGCTTCTTCCCCGACCTGAAAGGCGTGACTGTCCTGATGATCCTGCGTGATGAGGAACGGTTCCTGCCGCCTTATGACGAGATCGTCCTGCAGGATGGGGATGTCCTTGTCGTTGCGGCCACACGGGAAGTGCTGGCGGACCTGTTGTCCGACGAGCCGACCCTTCTGCGGCCCGACCTTGCCAATGCACCGGCCTGGAAGAGGGATGATGTGGCAGATGCCTGGCGGCGGGGGGAACAGACCCTTGCGGAGGCCATGATCAAGCCGGACTCTCACTATATCGGCAAGACAATCAAGCAGATCGACTTTCGCCGCGATACCCAGGCGATGATCATCGGTGTGGAACGCCGCAGCAGCATGCGCCGCCACCGTGTCACGGAAACCCCGTTGGAGGCAGGGGATATTCTCCTGATCCAGGGGGAAACCGAAGAAGTCGAGAATATGCGCGGGCATCGTGAACTGGTGTTGATGGAATGGTCTGCGGCCAATCTGCCAAAACCTTTTCATGCCCATCGTGCCGCGGCAATCTTTGGCGGCGTGGTGCTGGCGGCCGGTTCCGGCTTTCTGCCGACCGATGTTGCGGCCCTGACGGGTGCTGCGATGATGGTGCTTTCCGGGGCGCTGACCCTGGACAAGGCCCTGCGTGCGCTGGATCAGCAGATCATCATGCTGATTGCCGCGGCCCTCGCACTGGGGGCCGCGATGGAGGAAACCGGCGGCGCGGCTTTCCTGTCGCAGCAGCTTCTGGCAATTATGGGGGATGCGAGCCCGGCTCTGGTGTTGAGCGGCTTTTTCCTGCTGGTGGCCTGCCTTGCCAATGTGTTGTCGACCAAGGCGACGGCCGTGTTGTTCACACCAATTGCGGTGGCGGTTGCCCATGAGACCAACATGCCGGTCGAACCCTTTGCTGTGGCGGTTGTCTTTGCTGCCAACTGTTCCTTTGCAAGTCCCGTCGGGTATCAGACCAACCTGTTGGTCATGGCGCCCGGTCACTACCGGTTCCTGGACTTCATCAAATTCGGGTCACCCTTGATTCTTATCTGCTGGCTGACATTCAGTCTGTTTGCGCCCTGGTGGTACGGGATATAGATGTTGTTTCAACTAAATTACAGCGGCAAGACAGGGTAATTACGAAATATCGTGAAAAGCGGTCGGATTCTCGGGAATCCGCCGTTGACCCGCGTCAGGGCTCTGGCTATGTTGCGCCGCGTTATTCCAAAAAATGAACTTGGTAGTCTGAAAGGCCCCGAACCGTGGCTCAAGACAAAGAAATTATCAGCTTTCAAGATATCATTCTGAAGCTCCACGATTATTGGTCCGACAAGGGCTGTGTCATTCTTCAACCTTACGATATGGAAGTTGGCGCCGGTACGTTCCACTGGGCGACGACTTTGCGCAGCCTGGGGCCGGAACACTGGATGGCCGCCTATGTGCAGCCGTCCCGCCGTCCGACCGACGGCCGTTATGGCGAAAACCCCATGCGGTTGCAGCATTACTACCAGTATCAGGTGTTGATGAAGCCCTCGCCGGAGAATAGCCAGGAGTTGTATCTCGGCAGCCTGAAAGCCATCGGCATCGACCCGGATTACCACGATATCCGTTTTGTGGAAGACGACTGGGAAAGCCCGACGCTCGGCGCATGGGGGCTGGGCTGGGAAGTCTGGTGTGACGGCATGGAAGTCAGCCAGTTCACCTATTTCCAGCAGGTCGGCGGCTTTGACTGCAGCCCGGTTTCCACCGAACTGACCTATGGCCTGGAACGTCTGGCGATGTATGTCCAGGGCGTTGAAAACGTCTATGACCTGAAATTCAATGAAAACTTCACCTATGGGGATGTCTATCACCAGGCGGAAGTTGAATATTCCCGGCATAACTTTGAGCTGGCCGATACTGATATGGTTTTCCGCCATTTCGAAGACGCGGAAAAGGAATGCCAGCGTCTGGTCGATGGTGGCGTGTCGCTGCCAGCCTATGACCAGTGCCTGAAGGCAAGCCATCTGTTCAACCTGTTGGATGCGCGCGGTGTGATTTCGGTCACCGAACGTCAGGCCTATATCGGCCGGGTGCGTGCCTTGGCCAAGCAATGTGCCGAGGCTTATCTGCGTGCGCGCGGGCATCTGGAGTAGGGGACAGAGCAATGGCTGAACTTCTGTTGGAATTGTTTTCCGAAGAAATCCCTGCCCGCATGCAGACCCGGGCGGCGGACGATCTGAAAAAACTGACGGCGGATGCGCTGAAAGGTGCCAATCTGCAGGCGGATGATATCCGTGTCTTTTCCACCCCGCGCCGCCTTGTGCTGGTGGCCGACGGGCTGCCGGAAAAGCAGCCGGATGTCCGCGACGAACGCAAGGGTCCCAAAGTCGGTGCGCCGGAACAGGCCGTGCAGGGCTTTCTGCGCGGTGCGGGCCTCGACAGTCTGGACCAGTGCGAACAGCGCGACACGCCGAAAGGCGCTGTCTGGTTCGCCATCATTGAACGTGCCGGTCAGGCCAGTGCCGATGTCTTGCCGGGTCTGATCCAGGATGTGATATCCAAACTGCCCTGGGCGAAATCCATGCGTTTCGGTACGCAGGGCTTCCGCTGGGTACGTCCGCTGCGCCGGGTGAACGCTGTCTTCGATGGCGAGGTCCTCAAAGGCTCCATCGATCTGGTCGGTGCGGAACTGTCCTTTGGTAACCAGTCCGAAGGTCACCGTTTCCTGACGGAAGAACCCTTTGGTTTCCGCAGCTTCGGCGAATATGCAGCCAAACTGCGGGATCATCACGTGGTCCTCGATCATGAAGAGCGTAAGGCGATTATCGCGGAGCAGCTTGAAAAGGCTGTTTCGGCGGAAGGCCTGAAGGTCAAGGAAGACGCCGGTCTTCTGGATGAGGTCGCAGGCCTCGTTGAATGGCCGGTGGTTCTGCTGGGTTCCATCGACGAAGAGTTTATGGAAGTTCCGCGCGAAGTGCTGACGCTGTCGATGCGCACCAACCAGAAGTATTTCACGCTGGAAAACCCGGATGGCAGCATGGCGACCCGTTTTGCCCTTGTCTCCAATATGGTGGCCAAGGATGGTGGCGCGTCCATCATCAACGGGAACGAGCGTGTTCTGCGCGCCCGTCTGGCCGATGCCAAATTTTTCTGGGATCAGGACCGTAAACATCATCTGGAAAGCAATCTGCCGAAGCTGGACAAGGTTACCTTCCATGCCAAGCTGGGCACGGTTGCCGAACGCGTGGCGCGGATGGAGGCTCTGGTTGGTACGCTGTGCGATCATATCTCCGGCGCTGACCGGTCCAAGGCCGTTCGTGCGGCGCAGCTTTGCAAGGCCGATCTGGTTTCCGAAATGGTCTTTGAGTTCCCGGAAGTGCAGGGGATCATGGGCCGTTACTATGCCCTGCATCAAGGTGAGGAATCCGTGATCGCCGAGGCGATTGCCGAACATTACTCCCCGGCAGGGCCGAATGACAGTTGCCCGACCGCACCGGTGTCGGTGGCGGTGGCCTTGGCTGAAAAGATGGACACCCTGGCGGGCTTCTGGCGGATTGATGAAAAGCCGACAGGCTCCAAGGACCCCTATGCCCTGCGCCGCGCGGCCCTGGGGGTTATCCGGTTGATCTTGGAAAACGGCCTGCGTATGCCGCTGGCCGATGTTGTGAACGAACATATGCGCCTTCTGCCCGGCAATGCCGCAGGCACGGTGGCATTCGGCACACGCCAGATTGATCAGGCTGTTGATGACCTGATGCATTTCTTCGCCGATCGCCTGAAGGTGCACCTGAAGGCCGAAGGCGTGCCGCATGACCATATTCAGGCGGTCTTTGCCTTGGGCGGAGAAGATGATCTGGTTCGCCTGCTTGCGCGTGTGAAGGCGCTGGGAACCTTCCTGGGGTCGGAAGACGGTGCGAATTTGCTGACGGCCTATCGCCGGGCCGCCAATATCTTGAAAGCGGAAGAGAAGAAGGACGGGCGCAGCTATGACGGCGCGCCGGACGCCGGTGCTTTTGTCCAGGATGAGGAAAAAGCATTGTTCGCGGCTCTGGAAGGTGCCGAGGCAAAAGCCTCCGCCGCCATTGCCGACGAAAGCTTCTCTGCCGCCATGGAAGCTCTCGCCAGCCTGCGGGAGCCAGTGGATGCATTCTTTGATCAGGTCACCGTGAACGCCGATGATGCGGCGGTTCGTGATAACCGGTTGAAGCTGCTGAGCCGCATTCGCGGTGTGATGGGGTCTGTTGCGGAGTTCGGACAGATCGAGGGCTAATTCTTTTTTCAATGGGCTAGGGCACGGATACGAGCCATGACGAAATGGGTGTACAGCTTCGGGAACGGTAAGGCAGAAGGCCAAGCCGACATGCGCAATTTGCTGGGTGGGAAAGGCGCCAACCTTGCAGAAATGAGCAACATCGGCCTGCCGGTGCCGCCGGGGTTCACGGTGACGACAGAGGTCTGCACATTCTACTATCAGAATGAAAAGCAGTATCCGGGCGACCTGAACGACCAGATGGATGCCGCACTGGCGACTGTCGAAGGGATTGTCGGCGCCAAATTCGGTGATCCTGCCAACCCGCTTCTGGTCTCGGTTCGCTCCGGCGCACGCGTTTCCATGCCGGGCATGATGGATACGGTCCTGAACCTGGGTCTGAACGACGAAACGGCCGCAGGGCTGGCTGCGAAATCCGGCGATCCGCGTTTCGCCTATGACAGCTATCGCCGTTTCATCCAGATGTATTCCAACGTGGTGCTGGACGTGGACCATCACCTGTTCGAAGAGCAGTTGGAAATCAAAAAGGAAGAAACCGGGGCCGTCCTTGACACCGAACTGTCGGCGCAGGACCTGCAGGACCTGATTGTCGAATATAAGCGCCTTGTCCGCGACGAATTGGACCACGACTTCCCGCAGGACCCGCGCGAACAGCTTTGGGGCGCGGTCGGCGCGGTCTTCTCAAGCTGGATGACCCATCGTGCCGTCGTCTACCGCAAGCTGAACAAGATTCCGGAAGAATGGGGCACGGCGGTTAACGTGCAGGCCATGGTCTTCGGCAACATGGGCGATGATTGCGCAACGGGCGTTGCCTTCACCCGTGACCCGTCCACCGGCGAAAACCTGTTCTACGGCGAATATCTGGTCAACGCCCAGGGTGAAGACGTGGTGGCCGGTATCCGGACGCCGCAGCATCTGACCATTGCAGGCAAGGACGCCCAGGGCTCCAAGCTGCCGGCGATGGAAGAGGTTATGCCGGAAGTATTCAAGCAGTTGGACGACGTTCGTCTGACCCTGGAAAAACACTATCACGACATGCAGGACATCGAGTTTACCGTGCAGCAGGGCACGCTCTATATGCTGCAGACGCGTAACGGTAAACGTACCACCCAGGCGGCGATCAAGATTGCCTGCGATATGGTCGATGAAGGGCTGATCAATGAAGAAGAAGCCGTCACCCGTATCGAACCGCAGGCCCTGGACCAGATCCTGCACCCGCGCCTGGACCCGGACGCGGAACGCAAGGTGATCGGCAAAGGCCTGCCGGCAAGCCCGGGGGCTGCCAGCGGTATCGTTACCTTCACCGCAGATGAGGCGGAAGCACGGGCCCTGAACGGTGACCGCGTGATGCTGGTTCGTATCGAGACCTCTCCGGAAGATATTCACGGCATGCACGCCGCACAGGGCATCCTGACCACCCGTGGTGGCATGACCAGCCATGCGGCGGTTGTTGCGCGCGGCATGGGCCGTCCCTGCGTTTCCGGTGCGGGCGACCTGAATGTGGATTATAAGGGCAAGACCTTCTCCGTTGCCGGTATCACGGTGAAGGAAGGGGACTGGATCACCATTGACGGCGGCAGTGGCCAGATCATGCTGGGTGAGGTGCCGACGGTACAGCCGGAATTGAGCGGTGATTTTGCCCGGATCATGGATTGGGCCGACAAGGCACGCCGCCTGAAAGTCCGCGCCAATGCGGAAACACCGGACGACGCCCGCACTGCCCGCAACTTCGGTGCGGAAGGCATCGGCCTCTGCCGGACGGAGCATATGTTCTTTGAAGGCGACCGTATCACGGCTGTCCGTGAGATGATCCTGGCGGAAGACGAAGCCGGTCGCCGTGCCGCGCTGGAAAAAATCCTGCCGATGCAGCGTGCGGACTTTGTTGAACTGTTCAACATCATGAAAGGCCTGCCGGTCACGGTTCGTCTGCTCGACCCGCCACTTCACGAATTTCTGCCGCGTGAGCCCAATGAGTTTGAGGCAATCGCGAAAGACCTCGGCGTTTCGGTGGAGAAACTGCGTTATCGTGCAGCACAGCTTCACGAGATGAACCCGATGCTGGGCCATCGCGGTTGCCGCCTGCTGAACACCTATCCGGAAATCTGCGAAATGCAGGCCCGCGCAATCTTCGAAGCAGCCATTCTGGTTCGCGAGGAAAGCGGCGATGCACCTCACTGTGAAGTGATGGTGCCGCTGGTCGGTATTCAGAAAGAACTGGAACTGATGCGTGCGGTTATCGACCGTGTGGCTGATGAGGTTGCTGCCGAAAAGGGCATCAAACCGGATTATACAGTCGGCACCATGATCGAGTTGCCGCGTGCGGCCCTGCGTGCGGGCACGATCGCGGAAGAAGCGGCCTTCTTCAGCTTTGGCACCAACGACCTGACGCAGACGACCTTCGGCCTCAGCCGTGACGACGCCGCGGGCTTCCTGGGCTCCTATGAAAAACGGGGTATCCTGAAGAATGATCCGTTTGCGACCCTGGACAAGGAAGGCGTCGGCGAGTTGATCGAAATTGCGGCAGAACGCGGCCGCAAGACCCGTCCGGGTATCAAGCTGGGTATCTGTGGTGAACATGGCGGCGACCCGTCCTCCATCGACTTCTGCGAAGAAGTGGGTCTGGACTATGTTTCCTGTTCGCCGTTCCGTGTGCCCATCGCACGGCTTGCTGCGGCGCAGGCGGCCATTCGCCGTAAAGGCTGATCTCAAGCCTGCCGGAAAGATGCAAAACGGCCCCGCTTTGGCGGGGCCGTTTTCTTTGCGTGAGCTACATAAAAAAATAATTTAAAATAGTTTTGATTTTGCGGGTTCAATCAACAGTAGTACCATAACATTCTGGAAAGGTTAGCATCATTGCTGATTGGGGCCGGGCATGAAGAGGCTTCACAAGGGGAAGATTCATGGTTCGTTTGTCCGAGAAAAAGCTTTTATCCGGTGTTTTTGCGGGGGGCTTGGTCGCAACCACTTTGGGGGCGGTCGTCATTTTCGGCTGGCTCAATGATATCTATCCACTTGTCCAGATTTATCCCACATTTGCCGCCATGCAGTTCAACACGGCGTTGGGCTTCGTCCTCACAGGTTGCGGGCTGTTCTGTACGCTAAAGCCAACCAAAATAGGGATCGGGCTGACAACAGGGCTGCTGATATTAATGACCGTCACAACGCTGATCGAATATGCCAGCGCGGTTAATCTTGGTATCGATCAGTTGTTTATCGAACATAAAGTCACGGTAAAGACGTCCCATCCCGGACGGATGTCACCGAATACGGCGCTATGTTTCGTGGTCTCGGGAACCGCGATCTTGCTAAGCGGTTTTGGTTTTTTCAGGCATCGTGCCCTGGCGGTGGCGATGCTGGGGGCAATCGTATCGGCCTTTGGTCTCGTGGTCCTGGTTGGCTATGCCACGGAACTGGAGGCGACATACGGTTGGGTTCGCTTCACCCGCATGGCGTTGCACACGGCCTCGGGGTTCACGGTGGTCGGGGCCGCAGTATTCACTCTGGGCCTGCTTGTAGGGTACAGGGACAAGGAAATCATGCCTCGCTGGGGTGCGCTGCCCGTTTTCTTTGGGGCAGCAGTCATCGTCCTGAGCCTGTCACAGGCAATTGCGGGACAGGAGAACCGGGAAATTCAGCAGGCCGTTGAGACACGGACCAATCTCGCCAGAACAGCGTTCGAAACCCGTATTGGCAATCAAATCGTGAATTTCGAACGGATTGGCCGCCGCTGGCAACGTCGTGGCGGGACACCGGAAGGGGAATGGCGGGCGGATGTCGGTGATTATCTTACTGCTGATTTGACCTGGCGCGCCATTGCATGGGTTGCGGCAGACGGGCGAGACGCCTGGATCGAACCCCGTTCCGGCAGTGGTGGGCTTATCGGGGAAAGGCCACCGCAGTTCCCAAGGCTGCAGTCGGCAATAGAGCAGGCAAAACTGTCGAGGCAGCTTGTGGTCACCGACGCCATTGAAACCGCGGATGGACAATTTGGCCTGCTGGTTCTCGTCCCATTGTTCAAACAACAGATATTCGATAGCTACATCCTTGGTGAAATAGGCCTGTCCAGACTTATGGGCAGGACGTTTTCGAAGCTGCTGGGAGAGGGGTTCCGTGTCCGTGTTATGGACGGAGATGTTGCCTTGTTCAGCCAACAAAACGGGTCGGTTCTGGATGAACGCTATTTGGCGGACCTGCCTTTTCAACTAGGCGATAAGGAATGGCGCCTGGAGGTAAACCCCGCACGGAACTGGGTTCAGTTACGGGAAAGCTGGTTGCCTGAAAGTGTTCTCTTTGGCGGCTTGTCGTTGGTGGGGCTCCTATACCTGGCATACTACTATGCCCAGATCGCAAAGCAGCGGGAGCATATTCTGGAGGTGACCAACCAGTGGTTGGCCACGGCGAATGATGAATTGGAGCAGTTCGCCTATATCGCCTCCCATGATCTGCAGGAGCCACTGCGTATGATTGCCAGTTTCGCGGGGCTTTTGGAAAAACGGCACAAGGACGAATTCGACGAGACATCGCGGAAATACCTGACCTACGTGATTGATGGCGCCCTGCGGATGAAAACCATGCTGAATGGTTTACTGGCCTACTCCCGTCTGGGAACAGGCAAGCCGGATAAGAAGGTTGTCGACTGCAACGACGTTGTTGCCGATGTGCTGGAGAACCTGAAACTGGCGGTGTCGGAAAGCGGTATGACCCTCAAGATTGAATCCCTTCCCACAATTGCGGCTGACAGGGACCAGATGTTGCGTTTGTTTCAGAATCTGATCGGCAATGCGGTGAAGTTTCGGGCAGAAGAGAACCCGTCTCTGGAGGTCGTTGCCCAGCGCAAGGGGGATTTCTGGGAGTTCAGGGTGACGGACAACGGGATTGGTATTGATCCGGCTTATAAGGACCAGGTTTTTGAAATCTTTCAAAGGTTAAATCCCCGCGGCAGTTATGAGGGGAGTGGTATCGGTCTTGCCCTGGTTAAAAGAATTGTCGAACAGCATGGCGGGGAAATTACCGTGGAGTCCCAGCTTGGCCTGGGCACAACCTTCCGCTTCACCATGCCAACGGAAGATCGCCTGAAAGCGATGCAGGCGACGGGAGAGAATTTGCGATATGCCTAAGATGATTGATGTGCTGCTGGTCGATGATAACCCGGCTGACGTGGAACTGGTCCAGGAGACGCTGAAAGAATGCAAGTTCGCGTGCAATCTCCACACGGCCGGTGATGGCGTGGACGCCCTGGATTTCCTGTTCTGCCGAAACGGATATCAGACGGCGGTTCGCCCGGACCTGATACTGCTGGACCTCAATATGCCACGCAAGGATGGCCGGGAGGTTCTGGCCGAACTCAAGTCGGACCCGATCCTGAAGGTCGTCCCCGTTGTCATCATGACGTCGTCGGAGGCCGAGGAAGATGTCCTGCGAAGCTACGAACTGCACGCCAATGCCTATGTGACCAAGCCGGTTGACCTGGAAAGCTTTACCAAGATTGTCCAGGCATTGGAGGACTTCTGGTTTACGGTCGTCAAACTGCCGAAAAGAAATTGAGCGGGACATTCGGCCGAGAGAGGAAATGCCGGTATATATCATGACGTTTTCTTGACAGTCCCCGCCCGATGCTGTGGCAAGATAGTCTCTAAAGTCTGTTGATCCGTCGAGTTTAGAGAATGAGCCGCGCTTTTGTAAAAGAACCGGATGGCGACCAGGTCGTGGACGACACGCCGGACCTGCCCATCAGTCCTCACCCCAATTATGTAACTCCATCCGGCCTTGAAATGCTTGAGGAGGAAGCGGCTCGCCTGCAGGAAGAGCGGGGGCGTTTGAAAGGGATGGATGACGCCGTGGCGGCCAAGCTTTCCCTGTTTCAGGTGGAACGCCGTTTGCGATATGTCCGGGCCCGCATCGAAAGCGCCATTCTTCATTCTCCAGGGCATGCGGATGCGCAGGAGGTTACCTTCGGGGCAACAGTCGACGTTGTCGACGAAGACGACAGGGAATACCGGTTCCAGGTTGTCGGTGAGGATGAGGCGGATATTGCGGCAGGCAAGATCAGCTACATGTCGCCTCTCGCCAAGGCATTACTGGGGGCCGAGGTCGGGGATTTGGTTACCTGGCGTCGCCCCAAGGGGGATATCGAACTGGAAATCCTCGCCATTGCGCCACTATAGCTAACTTGCGACAAGATGGATGGGGGTCGGCATTTCACCTTCCTGCAGGTTAGGAATCCTTATCCTCATCTCCGTTCCCTGTCCCACGGTGCTTTCACAGCGTATGTCGCCTTTCAAGACATCTGTAACGATGCTGTGGACGATGCTCAGCCCCAGTCCGCAGCCGCCCTCGCCACGTGCAGTGGTATAGAAGGGTTCAAATATCCTGGATTGGGCCTTTTCCGGAATACCCTTGCCGTTGTCGCTGACGATCAGGCGGCAACCCTTATCTGTGGCCTCGGCGCTAACGGTTACCGTCCCGGCAGTGTCGGTGTCAGGCGCGAATGCATGTTTCAGGCAATTGCTGACGAGTGCCGTGAGTGCCTGTGCCAGGGCGCCGGGGCAGGTCGTGATACTTAGATTGGCGGGAACACTTACCACAACGTTATGGGGCAGGCGTTTGAATTTCGGCTGCAATGTTGCCACGACCTTGTCCAGATAGTCTGCCAGTTCAATACTCCTGATATCCGGATTGGACTGATCTACGGCAACCAACTTGAAGTCGTTCACAAGCTCTGCGGCGCGGTTGAGGTGCGTCACCAGCAAGTTGCACGCCTGCTCAACGGTTTTTATAAAGACCTGCAGGTCGCCGCGTGTAATCTGGTTGCTGGCGTATCTTTCCTTTATTTTTCCCAATTCCTCCTGCAGGTGTGATATGCCGGTTACGCCAATTCCGATCGGCGTATTCAACTCATGAGCAACGCCTGCCACCAGTCCGCCCAAGGCCGCCATCTTTTCGGAATGGACCAGTTCATTCTGCGCCTGCCGCAACTCGTCCATGGCTGCCGACAACGTCTCGTTGGTGATGTTCAGCTCACGGGTCCGCAATTCAACACGCTGTTCCAGGGTTTCGTTCAGGTCCCGCAATTCACGCGTTCGTTTGGTAACGCGTTGTTCCAGTTCGGCATTGCTTTGCAGCAGACTGTCCGCCAATCCGTTGAAGCTTTCGGCAAGAGATCGGATTTCCCTGGCGTCGCTCTTGTCGATTTTGGACCGAAGCAAATGTTCTCCGGTCTGAATACGGTTCGCGTCATTGGCAAGGCGTTCCAGCGGTTTTGAAATGCCACGGGCTAGCAGAAAGCCAGTTCCGAGCGCCATAAAGACAAGGAAAGCACCGACAGCCAGTATTCCACGTCCGAACTGATTGACCGGATTCAGGATTTCGGCGGTATCCATTTTGACCACCACTCCCCAGCCGGTATCGGGGATATACCTTGAATAGGCCATTGTTTCCTGGCCGCGATAGTCTGTTGCGTTTCTGGCCAGGCTGTCTTTTTTCTGCAAGGCCTGCTCGATTGGCGGATAGTTGGCGGAGGCGGAACCGTTATCAAAACGATGAGGGGTAAGGTAGGTGGTTTGGCCGTCCGCTCCCAAAGCGGCCAGCAGGACCTCCCCGGTCTTGCCAAGACCGATATAGTCATTGGTCGCCTGGGTCAGTTCATCGGCGCTGAGCGTAACGATCAACTGTCCAATGGTTTTGTCGTTCAACATCAGCGGCGCTTGTAGGCGGATGAAAAGCTGCCCGGCTGCTGTCGATAACATATCCAGCAACCGGATTTTCCTGTCGGGTTGGCGTCCGAATATCACCTTTGTTTCCGTGGTTCCGATATTGCCCAGGCTGATGATATTCGGCCCGTCGGGTGGTGTTATGGCTATGGCGCGGACGGATCGCACGGACGTCAGGGCATCGCCCAGGATGCGGTTAACCCTGGCCAGGGCTGCGTCGTCATTGGTGTCCAGGTATTTCTTGAGGCTGATGCGCAATTGTGTGCGGCTGGTTATGAGTGCAGAGCGGTCCCGCCAGGCCTCCGTCAGAGACTGGATTTTATCCCGCTGGTTTGTCGCCACAGCCTCAAGACGATCCTGGATCGAGCGTTCCAGGAGGCTGCGGCCACTTTGAAAGGACATGGCGCCGAAGATGGCGATTGTCGCAAAAATCAAACCGGCGCTAACAAGAATAACCCTTTGAAATATTGTCATTAGCGTCTTTCCAGGCTCACTCTTAGCGATTGTCAGTCTAGCAGAATACCATAATAAATTGAAATATAATGAAGTTGCGGTATCATGTTTTTGATGGGTCGCGTGGCTGCATAGACTGATAGGGGGGATTGATCCCATGTCTGATGATGCTTTGCTTTTCGACGAATTTGCTCCGGAACAACCCGTTGAGACACCGGACGAGCAGGACCGCTGGAAAATTCTCATTGTTGATGACGAAGAAGGCGTTCACACGGTTACCGAACTGGCCCTGGACAGGGTTCGTTTTGCGGGCCGGGGACTGTCTTTCCTGCATGCCTACAGTGGTGAGGAAGCCAAGAGTATCCTTGCGGACACGAAAGATATCGCCGTTGTCCTGCTTGATGTGGTGATGGAAACCGATGATGCGGGGTTGCGGGTTGCCGACTATATCCGCGAAGAGGTTGGCAACAGGGAGGCCCGGATAATCCTGCGAACGGGCCAGCCGGGTCAGGCGCCCGAAGAGGATGTCGTCGTTCGCTATGACATCAACTCATACAAGGAAAAGACGGAGCTGACGGCCCGGAAGCTGTTTTCGACGATCTATACGGCCCTGCGCTCCTATCGCGATATCGTGGCGCTGGAACGCAACAGGCACGGGTTGGAAAAAGTGATCGAGGCGTCCGCATCGCTTATGGAAAAGCGATCGGTGAAGAGTTTCTCGCAAGGCGTGTTGGAGCAGCTTTCCGCGCTTCTTTACCTTGAGAGAGACCTGTTCCTGCTGGAGTATGAAGGGCTTGTGGCGGAAAAGGATGGCGAGGGGCTGCACGTGCTTGCCCATGTGGGTAATGGAAGCAAGTCGCTTGATACAGATGTGCTGAACCGCATTTACGAAGCCTTGAACGCCCAAACGGATGTGGAGAAAGAGGACTGTTTTATCCGCTATATCGGCAACCGAAACGGTGTGGAAAGCATTCTCTATGTCGGCGGCGACCACCCCCTTGAAATGGTGGACGGTCATATCCTGAACCTGTTCTGCCGAAATGCCGCGGTGGCCTTTGACAATGTGCGCCTGAATACCGCCTTGCGCGACACACAGGAGGAAATCGTCTACAGCCTGTGCGAGGTAGCGGAGACCCGCTCCAAGGAAACCGGAAACCATGTGCGGCGCGTGGCGCATTATTCGAAGCTCATCGCCGAGGAACTGGGGCTCAGCCCGCAGGAATGCGAAGAGTTGTTTCTGGCCTCGCCGCTGCATGATATTGGGAAAATCGGAATACCGGACGCCGTTCTTAACAAGCCGGGTAAACTGGATGCCGACGAATGGGTGACGATGCAGACGCATGCGACGATCGGAGAGCGTATCCTCGCGCGTTCCAAGCAGCCTATTATCAAGGCGGCCAGTATCGTCGCAGGTCATCATCATGAGAATTGGGATGGCAGTGGATATCCCCATGGGGGAAAGGGCGAGGAAATTCCCATTTACGGGCGTATTGTCGCGTTGGCCGATGTATTCGATGCGTTGGCGAGCAAACGCTGTTACAAGGAGGCTTGGGCGATAAGCGAAATCAAGGAGTTCATCTCGTCACAGTCGCGAAAGAAATTCGATCCGCAGATCGTGGACATCTTTGAACGGCGGCAAAGTGCTTTTGAGGAAATTCTCTGGCGCTACAATGACGAGATGGTGGCCTCGGCGGCTGATTGAGAAATTGAAGGCCAATCACCGGTGACGCTTTGCTTGTTTTAGGCTAAAGTGCGGTGTCTCAGTAGTTGAGTGTTGCCAATGGGTTATCCTGTTATGGCGACGCTTTTTTTTGCTTTATTTATCTTCGGTTAATCTCTTGTTGGTACGGTATCCATGAAGAAGTTGATTCGTAAACTGGGTAGATTTGGACTTTTCATGGACGCTTACGGGGCCCGCGCCGGAAATCAATTCGCGCGTAATGTTAATGTATTCTATGCCGAGAAAGCTGGTGAGCTGCGTCTTACCATGCGTACGGCCCTTGCCCGCGAAGGATTTGAAAAGCTTCGTGACTTCTCCAACCTGGAAGAACTGCGTTCTGTTTTGGGTACGCACTCCCCGGACTTGCTGATTATCGATTCCGAACTGCCCGGATGCACCAAGCTGATCCGGGATATCCGTTTTGGCCGACTGGGTGAAAACCCCTTCCTGCCGATTATCGCGACCTTCTGGAGCCCGTCTGCGGATTTCGCCAAGGAAATGGCTGGCTGCGGCCCGGATGACATGCTCATCAAGCCGTTTTCCCCGGGCAAAATACTGGACCGGGTGAATGTCCTGGTGGAACGGCGCAAACCGTTTGTCGTAACCAGTAATTATATCGGCCCCGACCGGCGCAAGGACCCCTCTCGTGGGAGTACTGATGCAAATTTCATCGAAGTGCCGAATACTCTGTCGGCCAAGATGAAGGGCAAGACTGTCCGTCCGGAAGATCTTCAGAAGGCAATCCAGGGCGCGCAAAAGGAAGTCAACGAGATGAAAATGCGCCGGAACGCATTCCAGATCTCGTTTATCGTTGCCCTGGTCAAGCCCCGCTTGGAGAAAGGCGACAACTCCAGCGAAATGCTGGATAAGCTCCGCCAGTTAAAAAAGATGTCGGATGATATCAGCGGCCGTCTGAAGGACACGCGTTTCGGCCATGTCGCAGAGCTGTCTTCGTCCATGTCGCGCGTGGCGGAGTCCCTGATCGAAAATCTCTTCGAGCCCAACAGCAAGGATATCGAACTCCTGAAGCCGTTGGCGGATGCGATCCTGCTTGCCTACAATCCTGAAAGCAATGCTCAGGACATGGCAGGCCAGATTACCTCCGCAGTGGATAGTTACCGCAAGCGGCAGACCCCTCCGGCAAAGAAGAAAACGGCTGGATAAATAAATGGTGCCGGGCTTAGGCGTCGACCAGACGCCAACCCAGCTCTTCTCCACCCATAAAGGCCTTCAGCTTATCACCGGATTTCGTGTCGATATCTTCTTCGACCATCCAGCTTTCGCGGCGGAGGGTGATCTTCCCTTCATTCACCGGCAGGCCATAGAAGCGGGGGCCGTGCAGAGAGGCAAAGCCCTCGAAATTTTCCAGCGCATCTTCCTGATCGAAGACATTCAGATATGTTTCCAGGGCGGCGGGGGCGTTGAAAATCCCGGCGCAGCCACAGGCGCTTTCCTTCGCGCCAAGTGTATGCGGCGCACTGTCGGTGCCCAGGAAGAAACGCGGGTGGCCTGAGACAGCCGCCGTGCGGACCGCCAGACGATGCCGTTCCCGTTTTGCAACCGGCAGACAGTAAAGATGGGGCCGGATGCCGCCCTTGAAGATATCATTGCGGTTGATGATCATATGTTGCGGCGTCACTGTGGCAGCGACGTTATGACCGCCCGTTTCCACGAATTCGACCGCCTGACCGGTGGTGATATGCTCCAACACGACTTTCAGGCTGGGGTGGCGTTCAACCATCGGCGTCAGGACGGTTTCAATGAAGACAGCCTCACGGTCGAAGATATCGACCTTCGGGCCGGTGACTTCGCCGTGAACCAGAAGCGGCATGCCGATCTCAGCCATGCGTTTCAGCACAGGGTCGAGCTTGCGAACGTCGGTCACACCGGCGGCGGAATTGGTTGTCGCATTGGCGGGATACAGCTTTGCCGCTGTGAAAATGCCATCCGCATGTCCCTGTGCCAGATCGTCCGGGGCTGTGTCGTCCGTCAGATAGCAGGTCATCAGCGGCTGGAAATCACTGCCCTCAGGCAGGGCCGCCAGGATACGGTCCCGATAGCCCTTTGCCATTTCCGCGGTCGTGACAGGCGGCGTCAGGTTGGGCATGACGATGGCGCGTGCGAACTGTTTGGCGGTATAGGGGAGGACGCTTTCCATCATTGCACCGTCGCGCAGGTGCAAATGCCAGTCGTCCGGTCGGGTGATCGTCAGTTGATCCATGATTTATCCTCCCAATACGTCAAAGACGGAACCGCCGTTATGGCCGAGGCCCTGAATATTGGCCCTATGCCACAAAGCATAGAATAGAAGCGTCCAGGACGCGAAACCTTCTCGCTTTCCGGCTGTTTTGAACAATGCGCGGACCCGATCCGGGTCCGCGATTTCCGCAATGCTTTCCTGGCTGGCGACAAGATCGCCAAGCTTTGCCCCTTTTGTGCTGATCCATTCACCCACCGGCACGGTGAAGCCACGTTTTTTGGTGAAGGGCTCAGCCTCCGGCATGACGTCGTTAAGCCATTGCCGCAGGAGCCATTTACCCAGACGTTTTTGTATTTTGAGATTATCCGGCAACCGGAAGGCTGCCTTGGCGACTTCCGGGTCCAGGAAAGGCGTGCGCCCTTCCAGCCCATGGGCCATCAGGCAACGGTCCAGCTTGATCAGCAGATCGTTGGTCAGCCAGTCTTCACAGTCGATGGCCTGCACCGCCTGCAATTTGGAGCGTCCCTGAAGGTCGGACAGCGCCTCATGGCCGGTGATACTGTCCCGCCAGGACTGACTGTCTTCCCGCAACACGTTCAGGCCGTCGAATGTCCCGCGATGGCGGATCGTACGGCCACCCATCCACCAAGGGCGCAGCATGCTGCGGTAACGGCCATAACCGGCGAACAGTTCGTCGCCGCCTTCGCCGCAAAGGATTACCTTGAAGTCCTGTGCGGCCTCCTGTGCGAGTTTCCAGGTTGGCAGCACCGCATAGTCTGCGGCCGGGTCGTCCATGGCGGCTGCAATCCCGGGCAACGTGTTCCAGAAGTCGTCTTCGCTGAAATCCACCTCGTGGAAGTCGGCTTTGACCAGCTTGGCAAGTTTACGCGCATGGACCCGCTCGTCATGGACTTCGGTGCCACTGAAACCGGCGGTAAAGGCTGTCACCGGCTTTTCGTTCAACTCAGCCATGATGGCAAGGACCGCCGTTGAATCAATGCCGCCGGAGAAGAACAGGCCATAGGGCACATCGGAGCGCTGGTGGACCGACACACTGTCCCGCAAGGCATGGTCGAGCCGCTTCATCGCGCTGTCGGCGTCTATTTTTTCCACACCACCGGCAGGCAGGGCGTGCTGGCGGTGGCGTTCGACAATCCTGCCGCCCTGGACCACAAGCGTCTCGCCCGGCAGAACGCGCTGAATATCGCCATAGATGGTCTGTGCGCCACAGGTAAACTGAAGCTGCAGCAATTCGTCACGGCGCTTGGACGCGACCTGCGGTGTACACAGTCCTGCCTTGACCAGGGCCTGTGCTTCCGACGCGAAGGCCAGATAGTCGTCGGTCTCGATATAATACAGCGGTTTGATGCCGAAAGGATCGCGGGCCAGAATCAGCCGATTTGCCGCCGGATCATGAATCGCCAGGCCATACATGCCGCGCAGATGTGTGGCAAACTCCACGCCGCGACGGCGGTACAGATGCAGGGGCGGTTCGCAATCGGAATGCGTTTCAAACTTCACATCGGACAGCGCATCCCGCAGTTCGATGTAGTTATAGATTTCACCATTGCCGACCAGGGCAGCGCCGCCCGGTTCATAAAGCGGCTGGTCGCCGGTTTCCAGGTCGATGATCGCCAGTCGGGTATGCACCAGGCCCACGGGCCCGGAAATATGCTTTCCGTCGCCGTCAGGGCCACGGTGGCTTAGGGCATGCGCCAGCAGATCCAAAGTCGCCTCGTCGGGCGACTGGCTGTTGCGCATCATGATCCCTGCAATGCCGCACATCAGGCACGGACCTTCTCAAAGAGCTCGAAATAGCGCTGCACGACCTTTTCTTCGGTGTGCTTGTCATTGAATGTCTTCGTGGCGTTTTCCACCAACTCCTTGGCAAAGTCCGGGTTGTCCAGGACCTTGCGGACGGCGGCGGTCATCGCATCGGCGTCGTCGATCGGGGTCACAAGACCGTCGTAACCGTCCGTGATGGTCTGGGATGGTCCCTGACTGGCCGCGGCGACCATCGGCGTGCCATGCGCCCAGGATTCGATCATGATCGTGCCGAAGGGTTCGTGGCGCGAGGTGCAGAGGAAGACATCCGCCGCGGCCATCAGGGCGGCAATATCATTACGCCAGCCGAGAAAGCGCACGCGGTCGGACACGCCCAGTTTTTCTGCAAGCGCGGTCAGTTCCTGGCGCAGCGGCCCTTCACCGGCAATCCAGTAATAAGCCTCCGGTATCCGCGACAGGACCTCCAGCCCCAGGTCAAAGGCCTTGTTGGTATGCAGACGGCCAAGGCCGAGGAAAAGCGGGGTCCCCTCCGGCGTGTCCAGCGTCGCGCGGTCCACCGGGGCCGCGCGTTTGCTGCTGGTGAAATTGGGCATATAGACAACCTTGTCCTTCGGCCATCCCTCACGAATGACATAATCACAAAGGTCTTTTGTGATGCAGGCAAGGTAGTCGCATTTCCGGTAGTATTTCAGGTCGTAGTAGCCGCCAAGCCGGGCAATGTTCACATGGTTGCCCGTCGGGGTGAAGCGGGACGCGCGGCTCATCCAGCTCAGCACCACGTCGGGTTGGTGCTGATCGCAGATTTTCTGCAGCCTGGGGCCGGTCAGAAAGTCCAGCGCGCCGCCAAAGCGCAGTTGATGATGGGGAATATTTTCCCGTGTGAACTGCGCCGCGCGTTCCTCGTGGGTGCGAAAGACTGCGACCTGATCCAGTCCGGCCCGATTGAGGGCGGAGACAAGGCTCATATAAAACGTTTCCGCCCCGCCCACTTTGGCGCCGGCCAGAACCTGCATTACTTTAGTCACTCGTCCTCCAAATTCGCTTTTAGATAAGACAGGATGGGATATAGCCCCGCCATCAGGGCGATCAAGAAGCCGTATTTGCCTTCACGATAGCCTTTGCGCGTTACATAACATTTATAGAAGCGCGAGAACATCCTGCGGATATTGCGGGCATAGCCGACGCCATCGGGCTGTTCGCGCAGGTCTCGCGCCTTTGCCGTGCTGTAGCTGTCCAGCCGTTTCAGCATGTCAGCTATATTCCGGTCGACATAATGGTCGATCCGCGCCTTCAGCCGGTGTTCCGGTCCTTTCAGGACGATAGACGGGTGGACCCGCTGTTCCCCCCAACGCTTGCAGCCTTTGGCGTGCAGGCGCGGGGCCGAACTGACCCCCCAGGAACAGCCCCAGCCGTAGCGGACCAGCCGGTCACCGATGTAGTTATCGAAGGGAACAAGCGCATAGCCCGTATCGTGGTTGTTGACGAATTGGCGGATTTCGGTCCCCAGTTCCGGGGTGACGCGCTCGTCGGCGTCCAGTTCGAACAGCCAGTCCGCATCCGTGGCATCCAGGCCGGCGTTCCGGCGATGTCCTTCGATGGGCCAGGCCCCTTCCACCAGAATGGCGTTATATTTCTTTGCAATGGCCTTGGTGCCGTCGGTGCACCGGTCCAGGACGACAACGATTTCATCGACGAAGCCGACGCTTTGCAGGCAGGCGTCCAATTGTTTTTCTTCGTTGTGGACCGTCAGGACGGCGGCGAGTTTTGCTGTCATCCGTTATGTCTTTCCACTTCGCAGCGGGCCAGTAAGGTCCGCGCGGCCTGTTCCGCGCGATCGACGGAAAGGGATGTCATCCGGCTTTCCTGTGACAGATAGTCGTAATCCGGCGCGGAGATGATTTCTTCAAAGCTTTCGTCCGTGCGGACAAAGGCCGTTTTTTCCCCCCAGGGTGAATAATGCACGTCCGGGGAGGGGCCGAACAGCCCCAGTGTTGGAATTCCGACCGCTGCGGCCATATGCATCAGGCCCGAATCATTGCCGACATAAAGGGCGCATTTACGCATACAGGCGGCTGCCGTCAGCAGGTCTACCTTGCCGACCAGATCAATACGCCGGTCGCGGGGAACCGCCTTCAGAACGGGGTTTGCCTGCAGGCGCTCGTTAGGCGCGCCGAAAACCGCCACCTTTGCATTGTTTAAAGGCGCGCCCTCGGACGTAAGCCGGTCAATCAGGCTGACAAAGTTGTCCGCGGGCCACATTTTGCCACCCCAGTTGGCCGTCGGGCCAATTGCAAGAACGGGTCCTTCCCGCGGCATCAGTTTGTCGGCCAGTTGCTCATGTGCGGGATTGGTCCAGATTTTCGGGCTTGGCGGGTTGTTGTCCAATCCCAGCGTGGCGGCGAGCAGTGCAATCCGGTGAATTGGCGCATCACTCTTCGGTTGAATGAACTTCCGCTTGCCGCATAGGGTATAGCTGATCGCCGACCGGCGCAGGTCAATGATCATGTCCCAGCGTTGCAGGACGGTCTTCCGCCACAGGTCCAGCCAGTGAAGGCTGTGTTTGCGTTTCTTGAAGAGGATGATCTTTTCCAGGCCGGGGACACCGCCGAAAAGAGGCGCAGAAACAGGACCCGCTGCGATGGTGAAGCGGGCTTCCGGGTGCTGCTCTATAATATGGGCCAGAAGACCGGTCGATAGAACAGCGTCACCGACGCGGTTGGAAGAAATAAAAAGGACGCGCATAAAACCGGATGGAAATTAAGATGACGAATTCTTATGTTCTGCCGGGTATAACGGTTAACTGCGCGCTTGCCAACTGTTGGCGCGGCGGTGCCACATAATGATAACGGGTTTGGAACAAAAAGGTTTGGATGGCTATGGCTGGACGTTATGTCACGCTGGAAAATCGTGCGGTTATTACCCTGGCAGGCGAAGACAGGGCGACATTCCTGCAGGGCCTCATTTCCAATGATATTCACAAGTGCGCGCCAGACCATGCGATCTGGGCTGCATTGCTGACGCCGCAGGGGAAATTTCTTCACGAATTCAATGTGGTCGATGCCGGTGAAATGTACTGGGTGGACTGTGAGGCTCCCAGGATGATGGACTTGGGTCAACGATTGCGCCGGTATCAGCTCAGATCGAAAGTCACCCTGGATATCGGGCGTGATCTGGCGGTTTTCGCTGTGCTTGATACAGACCCGGCGGGCTTCGGTCTGGGGGGAGAGGCCGGACAGGTCGTGCCTCTCGCCGATGGCTTTGCTTTCGTTGATGCGCGTCGCCCGGAAATGGGGCTTCGTGTGATTGCGCCGCGCGCGGCGGCCCAACAGGCCTTTGCGAAACTGAATTTGATCGAAGATGATCAGGCGGTCTATGACAAATTGCGGATGAGCCTTGGAATCCCGGAAGGCAGTGCGGATATGGAACCGGAAAAGGCGATCCTTCTGGAAAATGGCTTTGATGAATTGCAGGGCGTTGACTGGAACAAAGGCTGTTTCATGGGCCAGGAACTGACGGCGCGCACAAAGTATCGGGGACTGGTAAAAAAACGTCTGTTGCCAGTTGTTTCCGTGGATGGAAAGGACCTGCCTGCGGATGGAACGATCCTCTCCGAGGGGCGGGAAATCGGTCAGTTGCGGTCGGTTGCCGGTGCGCGGGGCCTCGCCCTCGTGCGGCTGGAACGGTGGCGGCACGCCATGGAACATGGTCATCCGCTGGCCGTTGGTGATGCTGCCGTGGTGATTGACGTGCCGGACTGGGTGGACCTGCAGGCCAACACTGCTTCCAAGTAGTTCCACGCCCACAATACTTCTTTAGATTTTTTAAACAGTTCTGCGCTATCCTCTCCGGCGCACAGGGTTACATTGTCTGTATCTTCAGGGTAACCTCGCGCTTAGGGTTTGGGGATGACGAGGATGTGGTATTGCCGCAGCAGGTTTTCTGCGCAGGGAATTGAGCGATCTTTGTTGTCCTTGGGGCGTTTAGATTGAAGTTTGGGCGAGATGGCGACAGGCCGATCTATATCCTATGAAGTTTATTATCAGCAGGACCGGCGTTGGCATCTGCAGGCAAGTTTTGATTCCGGCAAACGCGATGATGCCGTGGAGGAAGCCAAGCGCCTGGAGAAGGAAGGCCATCTTCAGGGCGCCTGCGTTATCCGCGAGGCCTATGACAAAGCTACAAATCTCTCTCATGAATCGATCGTCTACAGCAGTCCCGGTCTGAAGGAAAAGCCAAGCGTTGCCGCGATCTCCGGTGCCGATGGAAACCTGAAAAACGCCCCGGAAGGGTCGGTTGCCGCGAATGCGGCCCGTGAGGCAAAAAAACGCGAAGCCGCCTTCCAGGAACGGCAGATGCGCGAGGCCGAACAATATCAGGCAGCGCAGGAGGAAAAGAAAAAGGCCCCGGCCCTGGCCGCGCCGCCTCGGCCAACTGTGGAGCCCGGTGCGGAATTGGTGAAGATCGCCCTGGCTTTCCTGGCGGCCAGTATCGGCGGCACCGCCATGACGACCCTGTGCTTCATGCTGTTGCATATGAGCGGTCTTTTTCTGGGGCGCAATGTCACCCTGACTATTCTGGCAGCGGTGTTCGGTATTACATTTCTTGCGATCTTCCTGCCGCCCCTCAAGAAAATCCTGGCGGCAAGCAAGCTTGCGAGCGCACGCGCAACAGCCCGGCGACAGGCGCAGGCGGAGCTTTATTCAAGCGATGCCGTGGATGCTTTGGCCGAGGACGCAGAGGATGCGCAGGGTGTGCAGCCTGCCAATGAGAATGAAGGGGTCGTCTCGGAATCTTCCAATGTGGCGGCAACGCCGGGTACTGGATCGTCGTCCCCCACGGACGAGGCGGGAGGTGAGGAGAGCGGGGAGGCGACCTCCAAACCCGCAGGTGGTCTGGTGAACCTCCTTGACGAGGGTGTGCCGATGCCGCCTGCGGCACCCAAATTCAGTTCCCCGGCGGCAGGGCAGGCGGAAACGGGGAAAGAGCAGGCCGAGGTGCTGTCATTCCCCACGGCTGCTGAGATCAGGGCGAGTGCCGTGCCGGTCCATGTGGTCGAACGCAAGGACAGTCCGACCGGGCCGGAACCGATGGATGCCGCAATCCGCAAGGTTGTTGCAGAGGCCCGCCAGTATCTGGGCAAGCGCCTGTCTGAAGACGCCTATACCCGGTTTGGTGTGATCCTCTTCCTCGCGGGCTTTTCGGAGCCCTTGATGCTTTGCTATCGGGTCTCCAAGGAAGATGCGTTCAAGGTTCTGGTCGACAACGTCATGCGCCTCGGGGTGGAAGAAAAACAGGCCAACGGTTTCTGCGCCAATATCGACGAATATCTGCTGGATGAACGCTATTTCGGCATGTATTCCCTGGGGCGTAGTGGCGGCAACCGCCGCGTGGCCGACGATGCGTCGGATTCTGCCATTCGTGAGGCGATCAAGGTTTGGAATTCTCCATCCAAGATGGACTTGCCGGGGCAAGAGGACGGGGGCGAGGAAAAAAGCAGCTTCGTTGCTGTCATGTTCACCGATATTGTCGATTCGACCGAGCAGCAGCAGGCAATGGGGGACGAGTGGCTGATGAAGGTCATACGCGCCCATAATGACATCGTGCGCGAGGTCCTGTCCCGTCATCAGGGACGTGAAATCAAGCATACCGGCGATGGTATCATGGCATCCTTTAACGGGGTCGTGCTCGCGGTTGAAGCCGCGTTATCCATGCAGCAGGGCTTTAGGCGGTTTTCGGAGGCAATGCCGAACCTGGCCTTCCAGGTGCGGGCGGGGCTGAGCGCCGGGGAGCCGATCCATGAGGATGGAGATATCTTCGGGACACCCGTCAATCTGGCCGCCCGGGTGATGAGCCACGCCCAGGGCGGGGAGGTTGCGGTGTCTTCCATCGTTCGTGAGTTGTGCCGGGGCAAGGATTTTGAGTTCGAACAGGTTGGTGTTTTTGAACTCAAAGGCTTTGAAGAACCACAGCCGGTCTACCATATCCTTAGTGCGAAGAAAGCCGACGAGCCAAAAAAAGAAGGTTTACCTTAACGTAAACGTCAAGTTTTTGTTTGCTGCGGTGCAGCAGGATGCTAGGATGCGCGCGGCTAAAACAATCGCTCCAGGGAGAAGAACATGACCACATGTATGGTGGGGTGGGCCCACAGCAAATTTGGAAAACTTGAAAATCACGATGTTGAATCGCTGATCGTCGAGGTGGCAAGCGAGGCGATCAAAGACGCGGGCGTTGCGCCTGAAGACATCGATGCCATCTATCTCGGTTGGTATAACGGCGGCTTTTCGCGTCAGGACTTTGGTTCGTCCTTGGTGATGAACGGCATTGAAGGTCTGCGCTTCAAGCCCTCCACCCGCGTTGAGAATGCCTGTGCGACCGGATCTGCGGCCATGCATCAGGCGGCCAATTATATTGAATCCAAACAGGGCCGCGTTGTTCTGGTGGTTGGCGTTGAAAAGATGACGGCGACGCCGGGACCGGAAATCGGGAATATCCTGCTGCAGGCGTCCTATATCAAGGAAGACGGTGATATCGAGGGCGGCTTTGCCGGTGTCTTCGGGCAGATCGCCAACGGTTACTTCCAGAAATATGGTGACCAGAGCGACGCGCTGGCGCGGATTGCGGCGAAGAATCACAAGAATGGTTGCGAGAACCCCTATGCCCAGATGCAGAAAGACCTGGGCTATGAATTCTGCCGCAATATTTCCGACAAGAACCCGGTTGTTGCCGGACCGCTCAAGCGTACCGATTGTTCGCTGGTCTCCGACGGGGCGGCGGCGGCTGTCCTGACGGATGTGGATATGGCGTTGTCGATGCCAAAGGCTGTTGCCTTCCGTGCACGTGCACAGGTGAACGATTACCTGCCGATGAGCAAACGGGACATGACTTTCCTGGATGGCTGTGCACATGCGTGGGAGCAGGCTCACGAACGTGGCCGTACAAGCCTCGATGATCTGAGCTTTGTTGAAACCCATGACTGCTTCACCATTGCCGAATTGATGCAATATGAAGCGATGGGCCTGACAGAAAAAGGCCAAGGAGCAAAGGCGCTCGAAGAGGGTTGGACTGAAAAGGACGGCAAGCTGCCGGTGAACCCCTCCGGCGGGTTGAAGGCCAAGGGGCATCCGATCGGTGCAACCGGCGTTTCCATGCATGTCCTGACGGCCAAGCAGGTCCGTGGCGAGGCTGGTGGCATTCAGGTGAAGGACGCCAAACTTGGCGGCATCTTCAACATGGGTGGTGCAGGTGTTGCCAACTATTGTTCTATTCTGGAGGCGCTGCGCTAGTCCGGAACAGGCAGAAAGAGAAGGGCCGCCCTGGTATTGGGGCGGCCTTTTTTGTGCCTGCTCGACGGGGATGAGGGAATATCGTAAGATTACAGAGGCTTGGGGGAAATCACGGGCGGAAACTAATGAAAATTCGATGTTGTCTGCTTACCCGGCGTTTATTCGTTATTCTGGCATTTTGCCTGATCACTGTCGCGGGCGTTGCGCAGGAAATGCAGCAGGTGCCGCGTTTTATCGAGCAGCGCTACCTGAAAGCAGCGGGGCAGGGCAGCGCCAAGGCACAATTTACGTTGGGACTTTTGAACGAGCGCGGACTGGTCAAGGATGCCTCCCTTGAAAATGCGGCGAGCTGGTATCGCCTGGCATCGACAAATGGCTACGCCCCGGCGCAATACCGGCTGGCCCTTCTTCTGGAAAAGCACCAAATAGCGCCGATCGAAGGTGAGACGATCAAGGCACTTTACCAGTCCGCCGCGACCAAAGGCATGAAAGAGGCGCAGCTCAATCTGGCAATTCTGCTGGAGCGGCGCGGCGAGGTCCGGCAGGCGTTTGAATGGTATATGGCCGCGGCCAAAGGCGCCGTGGCGCCCGCAATGACGGCGGTTGGCGTGATGTTTGCGCAAGGCCGTGGGGTTGATGCTGATCCTGCGCAGGCCTGGGCATGGTTCAGCCGCGCGGTGAAGGCGGGAGATAAAAATGCAGAGCCGCTGATGGCCGCATTGGGCGAAAAATTAACCGATGATCAACGGGATCGTGCCAAAATGCTCTTGGAAAGCGGTTCTTGAGCCTTACGTCATCTTCTGTCGGGCAAGGTTATCCGGACGGTCGGACTATTGCCTGCAAATGAGGGCTGAGAAATCGCATTGTCGTGTCCGCGAAAATTACTGTCGCACGCAAACGAGATGATCGGGGCCATGCGGATTATTGAACGCAGTATAGGGTTCTATCATATGTAACCGATTTGCGGGCTCGGTGTTAACGACCGCATCAACTGGGGATGGATGAAGCCGATGGCTGAAGAAGACGATCTCGATCTCCGCGAGCTGGATGACCAGGAACTTGTGGAACAAATGTGGGATGACCTCTACGACGGTCTTGCCGACGAAATCACAGAGGGCACCAACATCCTGCTGGAGCGTGGCTGGGAACCGTACCGGGTCCTGACGGAAGCGCTGGTTGAAGGCATGCGGATTGTCGGTATCGACTTCCGCGACGGCATTCTGTTCGTGCCGGAAGTCCTGATGGCGGCCAACTCCATGAAGTCCGGGATGAAAATCCTGCGCCCGCTGCTGGCGGAATCCGATTCCCCGCCGCAGGGCAAAATGGTTATCGGTACCGTTAAGGGCGACATTCACGACATCGGTAAAAACCTTGTCGCGATGATGATGGAAGGCGCCGGCTTTGAGGTGATCGACATCGGAATCAATATTCCGGTCGAGACCTATCTGGAGGCTCTGGAAGAGCACAAGCCGGACATCCTGGGCATGTCCGCGCTGCTGACCACCACGATGCCGTATATGAAGGTCGTGATCGACACCATGAAGGAACAGGGTATCCGTGATGATTACACTGTTCTGGTCGGTGGTGCGCCGCTGAACGAGGAATTTGCCCGTGAAGTTGGTGCCGACGCATATTGCCGTGACGCGGCAGTTGCCGTTGAGATGGCCAAGGAATACATGGCGCGCCGCCACAATCAGTGAGGCTGCGCCCCATGATGGGGGCCTGTGATGACTACGCAGGACCAGAAAATTGAAACTCCGGGGGCTGATCAGTCCCCGGAGTTTATTTCTGATAAGGCCCGTGTCCTGATCATTGCTTGTGGGGCACTGGCGCGGGAAATCCTGGATATCATCCGCGTGAATGGCTGGGAGCATGTCGGCGTTACCTGCCTTCCGGCAAAGCTGCACAACCGACCGGACCAGATACCCGAACGGCTTCGCGAAAAAATCCGTCAGGCCAGGGAAAAGGCGGAATTCTCAAAAATCCTTATCGGCTATGCCGATTGCGGCACAGGCGGTCTCCTTGATCAGGTGATCGCGGAGGAAGGTGTGGAGCGTATCGGTGGCCCACATTGTTATTCCTTCTTTGCCGGATCGGAGCGCTTTAACGAAATTGCAGAACAGGAACTGGGCTCTTTCTATCTGACCGACTATCTGGTCAGGGCCTTTGATACGCTGATCATGGAAGGCATGGGGCTTAATAAATATCCTGAAATGCGTGATCTCATGTTCGGCAATTACAAGCGTCTGGTCTATCTGGCGCAGGTCGATGACCCGGAACTGGACCGGCAGGCGGAGGCCGCCGCGGAAAAGCTGGGGCTGGCTTATGAGAAAGTCAAAACCGGTTATGGCGAGTTGGCGGATTTCATGGCGAAAGCGGCTGACGAAACATAGGCCGGAAAGATAACCAAACTGATAAATTAAAGAATAGGTGGATGGAATGGCTCAACTGATTGTCGTTTACTGGCGCGATATCCCGGCACAGGTGATTGCAAAAAAAGGGCGTCGCGATCAGATCAAGATCCAACTGGAAGAACGATTTGAGAAGGCGATCGACCGTGCGGCCATGCGGGGTGGTGCGCGCGCGACGGACGACTATCTTGCGGAATGGCGCAAGGCCGATCCGGTTGAGGTTTCCGATGATCTGGAAGCCGAGGCCCGCAAGAAAGCCGACGCTTTGGAGGCTGAATATGACGACGCCCGCCTGACCGCTTTGGTCGAAAATGGTGGGGTTGCTGCATAGGAAATGTCGGCCTACGCCCACTTCCAGGCATGAAGACCAAACACCGCCCGGCATCGCCGGGCGGTATTTTTATTAGTAAAGTCATTGCCTTCGTGCTTTCTGCCTTTTGAAAGCGGCGTTGGCCGGTGATTTTTCGGCATATTGTCATTGACATGTGGATATAAAGATATTTTTATGTCTTACGTAGAGAGCAAGGAATAACGGGTATGGAAGAACTGCTTCAAGCGATGAGGGCAATTGCGGAACCGACACGGATTCGGATTCTGGCTTTATGCGCCCATTCGGAACTGACGGTCAGTGAGATCGTACAGATCTTGGGTCAAAGCCAGCCGCGTGTTTCCCGTCATTTGCGCCTGATGGTAGAGGCAGGGGTTCTCCAGCGTTATCAGGAAGGGACCTGGGCCTGGTATCGGCTTGTGTCTCGGTCTGCCCTGGTAACCGGTAAAGCGCGCTACAGTGACCGTGTCGCCAGTCTGGCGGAAGAGTTGATCGACCTGATCCCGGATGATGATCCGGTTGTGTCCCGCGATCTGGAGCGCCTGGATAATGTGCGCCGGGAGCGTGAACGCCAGGCGGCGGAATTCTTTGCCAGCAATGCGGAAGACTGGGATCGTTTGCGCGCCCTGCATGTGGACGAGGCAGAGGTTGACGCCGCAGTTCTCAAGGCATTCGGTGACCGGACGATTAACCGGTTGCTGGATATCGGTACGGGGACGGGTACTGTTCTGGCCCTGTTGGGTCGGATTGCCGGTTCGGCGATCGGTGTCGATTTGTCGCCCCAGATGCTGTCGCTTGCCCGTACGTTGATCGACCGGGAGAAGCTGACCCATTGTCAGGTTCGCCAGGCGGACATGTACCAGCTGCCTTTCGATGCCGCGAGTTTCGACGCCGCCAGCCTGCATATGGTGCTGCATTATGCCGAAGACCCGGTGGCGGTGTTGCGGGAAGCCGCCCGTGTGTTGGCACCCAATGGCCGCCTCGTGGTCGTGGATTTCGCCCCGCATAATGTTGAGGAATTGCGGGCACGCCATGCCCATCGTTGGCCGGGCATTGACGACAAGCTTATGCAGGACTGGTTCCTGGAAGCAGGGCTTGAGGGCGAGCCCGTGGAAAAGCTGGAGGGCGGGGCGCTGACTGTCTGCCTTTGGAAGGCGGTTCGCCCGGAACAGGCTGAAAATAACCATCCTGCGTCAGTAATTGCGGGGAACACCTAGACCGACTGTTATTAAACGCAGAAGTAACTATCCGACTGAGAGGAATGATCAAAAGTCGGGTATCGCGCCAAAACGAGAAGGAGGCCGCCTGATCATGCGTACTGTAAAAGAAGCACTTTCCCAACGTATTCTGTTGGCCGATGGGTCCGTGACCCGTCTGCTGGCAAATGCCAAGACTGATGTGAAGCGTGATTTCTTTGGGGCGGCTGGAATGTTTCCGGTGCTGAACGTGACGCGTGCCTCTCTCGTGAAGGAGGTTCACCAAGCCTATCTTCTGGCAGGTGCCGATGTCATCCGCACCAATTCTCTGGAGGCAAATCCGCTGTCCCTGAAACAGCACGGCCTGCAGGATGAGGCTTTCATCCTGAACTACAAGGCGGCGGAAAACGCTGTGAATGCCGTTGATTCGATACCGGGTCAGGGACGCCGCCGCTTTGTTCTGGGCGTTATCCGGGATGACGGCTGGAACGCGACACCGGCAGAGGTTGAAGCGGCCGTTGAGACCCAGGCCCAAGGCCTGCTGTCCGGTGGGGCTGATGCGCTTATCCTCGACTGTCTGCCGGGTATTGGCCGGGTTCAACCTGTGTTGACCGGTGCGCGCCGTGCCCGTGCGGCCCTGAATTCCGACGCGCCGATCTTCCTGCAGCAGGGGGCAAAAGGCACTGATTTCTCTGAGCATGTCCGCAAGCAGGCGGATGGAATCCTTCGTTATCGCCCCGGTGATGCGGATCGCAAGGATGCCCTGCAGCGTTGGGTCGAGGAAGGCTCGGTGAATCTGGTCGGTGGCGGGGATACCCCCGGCGCGACGGCGCGGCTGGATACGGTCCTCCGCGGTCTGGCCGAAGACGGGCTTCGTCCGGTTCAGGATTGGGTCCGTAGTTCCCAGCCGCTCGATGAATTTGAACCGGCCTCCAGTTGGGCTCATTTCCCGGAAAATGGTGAGGACGACACGCTGGAAGAGGCGGAACAACTGCTGGAAGCTGCGAAATAGCGCCATCGATGGTCGCGCGATGACGCGATCAGGACGGATTTGGGCGCGCCTACGCATTCTCGGAACGGCCTCCGGGCATAAATAGAGGCTAATCAATCGAAAAAGGTTGAAGGCGACTGCAAGAATTTGCGGCCGCCTTCAACTGGTACAAAGCCAACGTTCCAAATAAAGGCGTGATCCATGACCAGAACCGTCATCAGCTCAGCAACCAAAGAAGTCGTCATCGGTTTTGAGAACCCGTTCTGCGTGATTGGCGAGCGGATCAACCCGACCGGTCGCAAGAAGCTTGCCGCAGAAATGAAAGAAGGCAACTTCGAAACCGTTAAGCAGGATGCTTTGAATCAGGTCGCTGCGGGCGCCCATGTCCTGGACGTGAACGCAGGTATTCCGTTGGCCGACGAGCCGCAGATCCTGGCTGACACCATTGAGCTGGTACAGTCCCTGGTCGATGTTCCGTTGTGCATCGACAGCTCCATCGTCGAAGCGCTGGAAAAAGGCCTGTCGGTTTACAAAGGCAAGGCGCTGCTGAACTCCGTTACCGGTGAAGAAGAACGCCTCGAAGTCGTGCTGCCGATGGTCAAGAAATACGGTTGTGCCGTTGTTGGTATTTCCAATGACGAAACCGGCATTTCCGAAGACCCGGATGTCCGTTTCGAAGTCGCCAAGAAAATCGTCGAACATGCTGCCGACTACGGTATTCCGCGCGAAGATATCGTCATTGACCCGCTGGTGATGCCGATCGGTGCCCTGGGTACCGCCGGTCGCGGTGCGCTGAACCTGATCCGCCGCCTGCGTGAAGAGCTGAAGGTGAACACCACCTGCGGTGCATCCAACATCAGCTTCGGCCTGCCGAACCGTCACGGCATCAACGGCGCTTTCCTGTCCATGGCTTCCGGTTTCGGTATGACCAGCGCGATCATGAACCCGCTGCACGAGCAGGACATGCACGCCATCTGGGGTGCGGATGTGATCAACGGCGTGGATAAAGATTGCGCCCATTGGATCAAGAAATTCCGTGAGCCTGCTGCGGAAGGTGAAGGCGGTGCACGTGGCGGTCGCGGTGAGCGTCGCCGTCGTCGTGCGTAAGCCGACCTGACCAGAATACGATATAATAAAATAAAGCATATATGGGTTTAGATAGGAGTAAGGTGCCGTGCCAGAGTCGTCCAATGGTAAAGAAGAGGCTTTGATCGTCTTCACGCCGTCGGGCAAGCGCGGCAGCTTTCCTATCGGGACCAAGGTGCTTGATGCCGCCCGTCACCTAGGCGTCGATATCGATTCCGTGTGTGGCGGGCGTGGCATTTGCGGTCGTTGCCAGGTACAGCCGAGCCTCGGGGATTTCCCGAAGTTCAACGTCAAGAGCCACGCCGACCATATTTCCGAATTTGGCGCAAAAGAACTGCGCTACAAAGAAAAACGCGGGATGAAGGATGGTCGCCGGCTGAGCTGTTCGGCGGTGATCGAAGGCGATCTCGTGATCGACGTTCCGGCTGACAGTCAGGTGCACAAGCAGGTCGTCCGTAAACGCGCTGAAGTGCGTAATATCGAGATCGACCCCGTTGTTCGTCTTCACTATGTGGAGGTGGAAGAACCGGATATGCACCACCCGTCCGGTGACCTGGAACGCGTCAAGACAGCGCTTAAGTCCCAGTGGGATATCGATGTCACCCGCGCGGACCTGCCGGTCCTGCAGACCCTGCAGAAGGCGTTGCGTGACGGGGAATGGAAGATTACCGCTGCCGTCCGCTATGACGGCGAACTGATTTATGTCTGGCCCGGTTTTCAGGGCAATGCCTACGGGTTGGCGGTGGACATCGGGTCCACGACCATGTCTGTGCATCTGACGGATTTGCAAACGGGTGAGGTCGTCTCCTCCGTTGGTGCGATGAACCCGCAGATCCGTTTCGGCGAAGACCTGATGAGCCGCGTGTCCTATGTCATGATGAACCCCGGCGGGGAACAGGAAATGACCGCCGCAGTTCAGGAGACGCTGAACTTCCTGGCAGGTCAGGCCGCGACGGAAGCCGGTGTAGACCTCACTGAAATTCTGGAACTTGTGCTGGTCGGAAACCCGATCATGCATCATTTGGCCTTGGGCATTAACCCGGTGGAATTGGGCTGGGCGCCGTTTGCACTGGCGACCAATAGCGCGGTTGAATTGTGGGCGGATGAAATCAATGTCCGTGTGAACCCTGGCGCACGCGCCTATTTCCTGCCCTGCGTTGCGGGGCATGTCGGTGCGGATGCGGCGGCGGTCACCCTGGCCGAAGGGCCGCAATATCGCGAAGAAATCACACTGGTTGTGGACGTGGGAACCAATGCGGAAATCGTATTGGGGAACAAGGATCGCCTTCTGGCCTGTTCCAGCCCGACCGGTCCGGCCCTTGAAGGGGCGCAGATTTCCAGTGGTCAACGTGCGGCCAATGGCGCGATTGAACGTGTCCGCATTGACCCGGAAACCTTGGAGCCGCGCTTCAAGGTTATTGGTTGTGACCTGTGGTCCGATGACGACGGATTTGAACTGGCATCCGCCAAGGTCGGCGTGACCGGCATCTGCGGTTCCGGCATTATTGAAGTGATGGCGGAGATGTTCCTGGCCGGGATCATGAGCGCGGACGGTATTATCGACGGCAGCATGGCCGAGAAGAGTGACCGCATCGTGCCCGAAGGCCGTACCTTCAGCTATATTGTTCGCCGTGGGGAACCGGAAATCCGGGTCACCCAGGCAGATGTTCGGGCCATTCAGCTTGCCAAAGGCGCGCTCTATGCCGGGGCGCAACTGCTGGTCGACAAGCTTGGCAAGCCGGTGGAACGTGTCGTTCTCGCAGGTGCCTTCGGTAGTCACATTGACCCGAAATACGCCATGGTTCTGGGGTTGGTTCCTGACTGTGACCTGGACAAGGTTGTTTCTGTCGGCAATGCGGCCGGCACGGGCGCGCGTATTGCGTTGCTGAACCGGAAGGCCCGTGGCGAGGTAGAACGTCTGGTGGCGGATATCGAGAAAATTGAAACCGCGGTCGAGGCCAAGTTCCAGGACCATTTCGTGGGCGCGATGGCCTTCCCGCATAAGACCGCGCCATACCCAAATTTGCAAAAAGTTGTCGCATTACCGGCGCGCAAAACTGCTCAGGATGGTGATGATAGCGACGGTACAGCGGGAGGCGGGCGTCGCCGACGCAGACGCCGTGGCTAAGAAAAAGTAAAACCCCAAGTTTGAGGAGTTCGCGATGATGTCCGGGCATGTTTCCGAGAAGGATCTCGTCATCGAGTTCATGAAGGGTTGCACCGTGGAGGTTACTCCCGGGGGAGCGTCCAAGATTGAGGATTTTCGTGAAATCCTGCGGCCGGATACGACGGTTTATGTCACCTTCCTGCCCGGTTCCGATTTTGCCGATACGGTGAAGACGGTAAAGCGTCTGCGGGAAGAGGGGATGAACCCGGTTCCGCATTTTGCGGCGCGCTCGATCCCGTCGAAGGTTTTCCTGGAAGACAACCTGAAGGCTTTGCAGGGTGAAGTTGGTGTTGAAGAGGCCCTGCTGATCGGCGGTGGTGTCGACAATCCGGTTGGCGAATTCCATTGCGCCATGCAGGTTCTGGAACTGGGTCTGTTCGAAAAATACGGTATTAAGAAACTGGGCGTCGCGGGTCATCCGGAAGGCAGCCCGGATATTCCGCCGGCGGAAGTTTCCAAGGCAATCCGTGAGAAGAACGCATTTGCGAAGAACACGGATATGGACCTCTATATCGCAACGCAGTTCTGCTTCGAGGCAGCGCCGATCCTGGAATGGGACCGCCGTATCCGTGAGGAAGACGGCAACGAACTGCCGATCCACATCGGTATTCCGGGGCTGGCAACGATCAAGACCCTTATGAAGCATGCCCAGGCCTGCGGCATCGGCGCTTCCATGCGTGTTCTGACCCGTCAGGCGGCTAATATTGCCAAGCTGATGACGGTGCGCCAACCGGACAAACTGGTCCGTGACCTGGCCCTGGCAAAGGCAAAAGACCCCAGCATCGGCATCAAACAGTGTCACCTCTATCCGCTGGGCGGTCTGCGCAAGTCCGCTGCCTGGATGTATGCCGTTCTGGATGGCGAGTTTGAAATGGACAAAAAAGGCGGGTTCAAGGTTAACGTGGAAATCAAATAACCTGAACGACCTTGGAATTGCGAAGCGCCGGTCAATTGACCGGCGTTTTTCTTTTGTGTCCTATGCTCCGGAAAATTGCCGGCGGGATTGATTATTCCTTGTCCTTGGCGGCGTTCAACTCGCTCGTGGTGTTGATCAGCCGCTGGCTCAGGTCGCGCGTCATATGGAAAGAGAAGTTGGCGTCGTGACGGGCCAATTCCGTGAAGACCTCCTTGTTCAGTTTCAGGGCCGTCAGGTCTGTTTCGGCGCGGATGGTCGCCGTGCGCGGCGTATCGCAGAGCAGCGCCAACTCACCGACAATCTGGTTTTTGCCCAGTTGGAAGAGGACATTCTCACCATGCTCGTCCGATTCCAGGATAACGTCGGCCTTGCCTTTCAGGATGACATAGGCCGCATCGCCGTCGTCGCCCTGACGGAAGAGGTCTTCGCCCGCCTTGTAGGTTTTGCGTTCGGCGGTAAAGGCCAGCAGCTTGAGCCGGTTGGGGTTAAGTTCCGAGAAGAGGGGCAGACCCTGTAGAATCTGGGCCTCGCTGCCCATGCCTGCGCGGCCTTCCTGTTCGATCTCCTCCACATGTTCGCGGGTGTCGCCTTCGACGCTGACCCGCCCGTTTCTAAGCTCCAGATGCTGCTCGTAGGGCAGGCCTTCCGGCACGCTGTCGGTGATCCACAGGATTGTCGCGCCATCGGTAATCCTGCGCAAACGACCCATGATCCGTTTCCGGCCCTCGCTATCGAGACTGTTGAGGCCGTCATTGACAATCAGAAGATCGGGACGTTTCAAAAGATTGCGTGCCAGGCCCAGTTTCTGGCGCTGGGCGGAGGTCAGCCGTGCACCATTGATGCCGACTTCGAATTTCAGGGCTGTCCTGATCACAGTGTCGCGCAGGTCCTCGTCATTTGTAATGACTTCCAGCGCTTCCATGATCCGCTCTTTGGCTTCTGCGCGGCCATAGGCGATGCTGCCGAACAGGATGTTTTCCTGGATGCTGAGGCCTTCGTTGTAATGTTCCGGGTCAAAGGGTTGAACTTCCGTGCCCATCAGTTCCGCATAGTTTTCATGCAGGTCCTTGCGCAGGGTGACAATGCGCGTTTGCATGCGATTGTCGATCAGTCCGAGGCGATGCCGTTGCGGGATAATTTTGAACGGCAATCCCAGCAAGGGCTCGCATTCGGACGGGCTGAGGCTGTCCAACCCGGATTTCTTGACCTTGGAAACGAGCAGTTTCAGGTCCGGCAACGTGTCTTCGTCAACAAAGCTGAATTGCTCGAAGAAGGGATGGCCGGGGGGAATGTCCTGGAATATTTCGACCATCGTTTCCGCACAGCGCCGCCCGATTGCGAGGAATTCAGCCATCATGCCATGTTTTTCCACCAACCCCATGATGATCGGGTTGGAGGCGAGGTTCTCCGTTTGGAAGCGGTCGGCGAGAGCACGGCCGAACAGGATATTTTCCGCCAGCGTCGTATAATCGTTGTAGGCGTCGAAATCATAGCTGCGGACCAGGTCCGACAGGCCGTGATCCTCAAGATAGCGGCGCATGCGCCGACGGGCAGACAACGCACCTTCCGACAGTTTCAGATTTCGGTCCGGATCGGCTGTCTGGCGCAGCCCCAGGGCAAAGAGGTCGTCATCCAGCTCTACGGCTTTGAGTATCTCAACCGTACGGTTTCTCAGGCTTTCGTAATCTCTTACCCCTGCAAGGTCATAATTCGTCCAGTCCAGTCGGTCGTTATGGACGCTGTTGCCTGCAACCTCTGCCTCTTCGATCTCCTCTTCCCGTGAGGAATCGAGGTCGGTCTCCTGGGGGATACTTTGATAAACCCCCATGTAGAGGTTTCTGGCGATGCTGGTATTGAAGAAAAGCGGGGTGGAGGGCTGGTAACCGATCCTTTGCCCGGTCACGGATTCGGGCAGTTCCGCCATGTCATGGCCATTTGCGGTTAACTTGCCGCGTGTGGGGCTTTGTAGCCGACAGGTGATCTTGGCCAGCAGATCACGCCCTGTACCCGACGCGCCGGTAAGCAGCGTGGTCGTTCCGGGTTTCAGGGTAAAGGCGACATTATCGAGGATCAGCATACCGTCGTGATCGGCGTAGCTGAGCGATGTTGCCTTTACTTCTCCGTCCAGGTGGGGCACCGGCTGGGGAATATCGAGCAGTTGTTCGCGCGACATCATGCCATCCGGAATGAACTGGTCATGAATCTGTTCGTATTTGATCCGGGCGTCGGCCAGGCGCTGATAATAGTTCAACAACTCCCGCCAGGGTGCGGACAGGTCCTTATAGGCGGCAAGTGCGGCGACGAGCGCGCCCAGGGTCAGGTCTCCGCCGGTCAGGACAAGATACCCGCCGATGAGATAGAAGAAGTAAGGGGTGAGCTGTCCGATGAAGTTGTTGAGGAACTTCATGAAGAACTTGCGTTGGTAGATCTCGAAGCGGACCCAGAAGATATCGCCGAGGCGATGGGAGAAGTCCGCTAGGGTGTATTTGGCGTGATCCTGCGCGTGCACTTCCTCAATGCCGGAAATGACCTCTCCCATACGATTGGAGAGGGATCGCACATGCTTCACCCGTTCCTTGCCCAGAAGATTGATCTTCCGCTGCAGCTTGGGAATTATATAGCCCTGGATCGGAATGGCCGCGAATGCGGCGGCGCCCAGAAAGGGGTCCTGGACGAACATGAAGAACATGATGGTCAGGAAGGTACCGCCCTGGAAGGCGATCAGGGCGAAGGCATCCCCGAAGAAGCCGCCCAGAGGCTCGACCTCGGCGGACACCATCGTGACGATTTCCCCGCCCGACAGCTTCTGGAACTGTGGCAGAGGAAAGCGCAGGCTTCTTTCCAGCAATGTATAGCGCAATCGACGCAGCAGCCGTTCCGACATGACACCCTTGTAGGTGTTGATCCGCATCTTGAAGGCGCCATTGATAAACACCAGTGCCAGAAAGGCACTGGTCAGGACGAGCAGATATTGGAGTTGGTCCAGCTTGAAGCCGTCGAAGGATATTTCCTGACCCAGGATAACCCAGTTGATGCGCAGGAAATCAACCGTGCTTCGGTCACCACCAATGGCCTCGTTGATGATGGTTTTGGGCAGGTCGAGCGAATAATACAGAAAGGGAAATGAGATGAGGATCAACAGCAGCGTGGTTATTTGCTGCCGGGCGCTGTAGCGCCAGATATATCTGAAGAGGCTGCGATCCACGATATCGTTCCCTACCTATACTGTAACCCGGACTTCAGGCCTGTCGGGCCCGCGACTGGATATGGCCGTCTAATTTTTGTTAATGCCAATCAGCGGAGGCCACTATGGCGAAGCCGATCAAGCCGTGCGATTTGATGGACACTTCCATATAGACGTTCCTATCTGTTTTTTAAGGGAAAAATGACGATGTGGGCAAAAGTTATGCCCTCTCGTTCCCTGCACTGGATAGTCGGCCGCAGTTTGGTTAGGCCGCAATTTCTGATTTTCCCCAAGCATGCCCTCATTGTGATGGAAAATTATCGCGCTGCCAATTGCTTAAAACCACTGGTCGATCCAGGCAATGGGCTGACCGTGCCGGCGAAGGCGTTTGATGTCAAAGCCTGTAAATTGCCTTATGATTGCCTTATCTCCGCCCGGATTCAGCCCGGCAACAACGCTATACAGCGCCGCCGGATTGAAAGTGATGCGAATGAGTAAACACGTTGTAGCCGTATTGATGTTGGTTTTGGTGGCCTCTGCTTTGGTGCTGCTGGGGGTGGATATACCGGAATTGCCGAATCATGACGCACCGGCGGTTCATATCATGCCGGACAATCAGGGCATTTTACGCCAATAGACTGAGAGTACTTTTCACCACCGTTTCAGCGCACTAGACTAGTGTCGCAACAGCGGTAAACGGGTGAAATAATGGCACAGTCTCAGAGTTCGGATTCAGTTGTCTCGGCGGCCTTGATTATTATCGGCAACGAAATCCTGTCGGGGCGTACGCAGGACGGAAATCTGGCTCATATCGCACAGAAACTGGGAGGTATCGGGGTCTCCATTCGTGAAGTCCGGATCGTTCCCGATATCGAAGCGGAGATCATTGATGCCGTGAATACCCTTCGTGCGAAGCATGACTATGTTTTCACAACCGGTGGGATCGGCCCCACACATGACGACATTACCGCAGCATCCGTGGCCCGGGCCTTTGACCGGCCCCTGATCCGGCATCCCGAGGCCTATCGGCGTCTATTAGCCCATTACAAGCAATTGGGGGTGGAGATCAACGACGCGCGCGCCCGCATGGCCAATACCCCGGAAGGGGCGACGCTGATCGATAACCCAGTTTCCGCCGCACCCGGGTTCAAGGTGGAAAATGTCCACGTGATGGCGGGCGTGCCCAAGATCATGCAAGCCATGCTGGAAGGGGTGTTGCCGACGCTTGCGGGTGGCGCCAGGGTCATGAGCCGCACGGTTCTATGTTCCCTGCCGGAAGGTGAGATCGCAGCAGGCCTAGGGAAAGCCCAGGAAAGCTTTCCGACCGTCGATATCGGAAGTTATCCGGCCTATGCAAAAAACGAGTTCCGGTTGTCTCTGGTTCTCAGGGCGACAGATTTGCAATTGCTTGACGAGGCAACCGATCGCGTGATTGCCCTGATCGGGGAATTGGGTGGTAAAAGCGAACTTCTGACGCCTTCCGACGGGAATTGACGCCGAGTGGCGATTTGAGCTTTCCATAATAAGATTCGCTGCTTAAAAAGCGCATTCTTCGACTGCCGTGGTTAAAGCACGGGCAGGAATGCGTGTGGCCTTGAAATTGCCGCAATTCTGCCTTGGCCGCTCCTCAGACTGTCGGCATTCCTTGATGACTTCATCAAACAGATAAAGACAGGGAGTTCCCATTATGGCGCGTCCCCGGCGCATACGATTAGAACGTGGCGATACCCTTGGCGGGACGGCACCGTTGATTCTGCTGAAAAAAGGAGACGGAAAGCCATTTCGTGAAGGAGAGTTGCGGCGGCGCAGTCGCAAAAACGGCCGTTTCAAAACGAGTACTATTGTCTGGAACGTAGTGATCGTGCTGTTCCTGGCAGCGGTTGTTGTGGCGCTTTTGGGGCAGGGCAACGGCGAAGGACCGTTTGACCGGCTGATGGGCAATACCGATTCTTCCGTCTTCCCGGCCGATGAAATGGACTTACCCAAGCCATAATCGATCTTCTACGAAAACGAGCTTGCAGCCATCCGTCTTCCTATCTATTTTGTGCGCGCTGTCACGCGGGCGTGGCGGAATTGGTAGACGCAACAGACTTAAAATCTGTCGATCTTTTGATCGTGCCGGTTCAAGTCCGGCCGCCCGCACCAGCATTTTGTGCAGACAGTAAGTGAGTTGGAAGGGCGCCATGAAACAGGGGCGCTTTTTTTATGTCGCGGTGGGTAATCGGTGCGGGATACACCGATTGGATCAGTCGGTCACCTTGCCGTCGGCGACTTTGGTGATGTGAAATTCCAGAATGGCGCTGACAATATCCAGCGTTTCATCCGTATCTCCCAACCGTCCACGGTTTTCCAACTGCTCCAGATAAGGTTTCAGAAGCCTTCGGAAGCCTGCGATATCGCGGTCTACGGAACGGTCGGTCATGCTGGCAACAGTGTCGTCTGAAGCCGTTCGCAATTTGTGACCTAACCCGTAATTGTATTCTTTTGCCACTTCTCTTCCCCTTTCTCTTCACCATGTTGGTCAGGGTAAGACTGCCAAAGCGCAGACGCAGCGCATGGTCGTAAACCATAATTACATACAATTTTAATTAAAATATAGTAATTTCTCCTAAAAGGAGAATCAATTCTTCCAGAGTAGCGTATTATGGTAATCAAATTTATGTGAGATCACTCGCAAAAAAATAAGGCCGGGGAGGAATTGCCCGGCCTTTCAGAATTCCATTGTCATGGATGATTATCGGCGCTCGCCTTTCCCGTAATGGGCCTCGATCTTGGTTTGTACCAGTTCCAGGCAGATGGAAAGCATCCAATAAACAAGTGCTGCGGTGATCAGCATCTCCAGATGTTTGAACTCGGCGCGGCCTGCGGTCTTTGCCCGGTAGGTCAGGTCCCAGACGCCTACAACGGAAATTAGGGAGCTGTCCTTCAGCATGGCGATGAACTGGTTGCCGGTCGGTGGAATGATATGTTTCATCGCCTGGGGCAGAATGATCTTCCGGAAGGTCATGCGTTTGGACAGACCCAGAGACCAGGCAGCCTCGCTTTGCCCGGCGGGAATGGCCTGAATGCCTGCGCGGAAAATTTCCGCCATATAGGCTCCATAGCAGGCGGACAGCGCAAGAATGCCGGCGGGAATCGGATCAATGACAAAACCAAGCTGTGGCAGGCCGATATAAACTAGGTAAAGTTGCATGAGCAGCGGCAGGCCACGAAAAAATGAAATATAGAAAGTGGCGCAGCCGAAGGCGAAGCCGTTGTTGGACATACGCGCCAGCGCGCCGACTAAAGCGATGGCACAGGCAATCAGCGTAGCGATTGCTGAAATGTAGATCGTGGTCCATGCACCTTCCAGAAGGAAGGGGAGTTTCTTCATGATGAAGGCGTAGCTCAGGTCAAAGGACCAGAAGAAAGCCATGAATAATGCAAACAGTTCCGCCCAGGTAACATAGATCTGAAGTTGGCGGGGTAGTTTGCTAATCGCGAAAACGTTAAGGGTGAATATAGCGCCGAGGAGGAGCCCGGCTGCGAGCATACCGGGAATACCGGCAGCAAGATCGGATCCGATAAAGTCGGCGACCACTGTTTCCAGCGCCGTTTGCCGAAAGTCGACCACGGCGAAAAGCGCAGTGGAGATGAGGAGGACGATCAGCCACTTGTTGCGTGACTGATCATCCCGAATGTTGGCAAAAGCACTCATTGCGATAAGCGACTATGCCGGTTTATTTCGCAACGGTGTAGTCGAGACCGTACCATTTTTCGGACAGCTTGCTCAGCGTGCCGTCTTTGCGCATTGCATCGACGAGTTCAGCAAGCTTGGCATCAAATTCCGCGTCGCCTTTGTCCGTGGCGATCGCCAGCGGTTCATAGAAAACCGGGTCGCCGACGAGGCGGAACGGGTAGCCGGACTTGATGGCTTCCTGAACCGTCGGCGTTGGCGTCAGTACGGCGTCCAGGCGCTTGCCATCTCCCAGGCGCAGGTCGTCGTAGGCGTTGGTATCGGTTTCATAGGTGCGCTTGTCGCCTGCCGTCACCTGATATTCGAACGGCGGCACGCCCTTGGCGTCGAGAACCAGATTCTTGTCCATATAGAAGTCCGTCGTGCAACCGGCGCAAACACCGATGGTTTTGCCATTCAGGTCAGCAAGGGTTTTCACGGCGGAATCTTTATGCACGGCGAAGGATGCCGGTGTGTAGTAGTAGACTGCCGGGAAGTTGAGAACCTCGCGACGGGCCTTGGTCGGCGCCATGGAGCCTACGGAAATGTCCCAACGGCCTTTCCAGTTCCCTGCGGTGATGACTTCCCAGGCGGGCGTGATGATTTTCAGTTCGACCCCAAGGCGTTTGGCGATTTCGCGGCCAACGTCGATGTCGAAGCCATCCATTTCGTTGTCGTCATTCAGGAAGGACTGCGGCGGATAGGCTGCGTCCGACGACAAAACCAGCGTCTTGTTTTCCAGGACGCGGTCCAGTGTCGCGCCTGCCATGGCCGATGTAACCGGTGCCAAGGCAATCATTGCCCCCACTAAAAACTTAAGCCCTTTGCGCATCTCTTTCTCCCAATTTCCCAATACAAGTTCGGTGATCTGGCGTGCAGTTTTCTTATTATTTGTACAACCGTATAATAGTTGACCGAATTGATGCAACATTTGATTCTGCGAAGTGCGGTATTAGCGTCCGGTTTTTGCTTTTTAGCGTCATTCCGGCACGATTGCGAGGCGTCGATGGACATTTTGTCCGAGAAAACCGTCCAGCCAGCTTTGGCACAGCACGATCGCCTGGTCGGAGGAGAACCCGTCGGGGTCCAGGCAAAGTTCCAGCCATAGACCGTCCAGAAGGGCGGACAGGCTGATTGCCATGAGATGGGCATCCGTATTTACATTTTGCTGCTCGGTCAGCGCAATCAGCGTGTTTTCAAGATGCTGGCGGAAGTCCTGATTGTAACGCCGATGGGCATCGGCCAGTTTCGGGTCGCTGCGTTGGAGGCTCCAGAAGGCAACCCAGACCCCCAGCATTTCATCGGTGACCCATTCGTCCTTCAGGATGTGCACGAAAAGGTGGGACAGGCGCTCCTCAGGCGGGAAGCTCTCGTCATCCAGAATTTCGGCGCAACGCTGATTCACCTTGGTGGTCAGGTAATCATAGGTCTGGACGACCAGATCATCCTTGCCGTCGAAGTAGTGTCGCAAAAGCCCGGGTGATACACCCGCCTCCGCACAAATCTCGCGAACCGACGTGGCCCGTGCACCGATGCGGGCCAGGCAACGGATGGTTGCGAGTATGAGGGCCTCACGCCGTTCGTCGGCTTCCAGGCGCTGAAATTTCGGTTGGTCCGCGGCATCCCTATCCATAACGACCTCTATTCTTGACTTACGAACTTTGTCATTTATTGTACAGATGTATAACAAGGGCGAGTAGCCCGATCTGGTATTCCAGTAACTTGTCATAGCAAAGAGATAAACCCCGTGGAAGGAGCCGGTTGCGATGCAGGGCGTTAAGTTGGTGAAAACACAAGACAAGTCCCTAACAGTTGAGTGGCTTGACGGGCGCATGGCTCAGTTCCCCTACTTCTGGTTGCGGGACCATTGCCGTGAACCGGAAAGCCTGAACCAGGACACGCTACAACGGGAGGTGGATACCTTCTCTATTCCGGAGGATATCCGGGCGGAAACGGCCACGCTGTCCGGGGATGGCTCGAAAATCGCGGTTACCTGGGCACATGATGGATTTGTCAGTGGCTATGAGGCGGCTTTCCTGCGTGAGATGGCTTTTGGCCCGGAAGGCCGGGTTAAACGCAAGCTGTGGCGGGGCGGTGATATTCAGGAAGATCTGCCGGAATATGATTTTGCCGATATCCAGGCAGGCGACAAAGGCCTGCTGTCCATGCTGGAAGGTGTTGAAAAATACGGTTTTGCCGTGATCAACGGATTGCCGACCAATGTGGATGCGACACGTGATTTCATCACGCGCATCGCCTATATCCGAGAGACGATTTTCGGTGGCTTGTGGGACTTTTCGGCCAATATGGCGCATAGCGACACCGCCTATACAACGGCAGATATCGGGCCGCATACCGACGGTACCTATTCCTTCGATTCGCCGGGTCTGCAGTTGCTGCACTGTCTGGCCTTTGACGGTGAGGGCGGCATAAGCGTCTTTGCTGACGGCTTCAAAATCGCCGAAACCATTCGGGAAGAAGACCCGGAAGCCTTCCGTATCCTGACGGAAGTAGCCGTGCCCGGGCACTATCTGGAAGAAGGCGTTCATCTGATTGCGCGTCACCGGATCATCAATCTGGATGACGACGGGGAACTGGAGCAGATTTGTTTCAACAACTTCGACCGCGCGCCGTTCCTGCTGGACGAGGCCCGGATGATGCAGTTCTACAATGCCCTTCGCCGTTTCCACGATCTGGCCTATGACCCTGCCATGCAGGTGCGGTTCCAGCTTGTTCCCGGCAAAGCCGTATTGTTCGACAACTGGCGTGTGCTGCATGCGCGCACGGCCTATACGGGGTTCCGGCATCTGGCGGGCGGCTATGTCAACCGCGAGGATTTTGAGAGCCGCCTGCGCGTTCTGCGCAAGGCATAACGAAACAGACGCGACGAAACAGAAAAGGCCGGGCGGCTTCGGTTCGCCCGGCCTTTTTGCTGGCCTTCTGATTCGTTAGCGAAGTAAATAAAAAACTGCTATAGTGCCCGACAGGAGAGATATTGCCGGACCCAGAAGGGTTGGTCCGGCTTCCAGAATGGAGAGCAATATGGCCGACGTGTCGAAGACTTCGGCGGTGAACTCATCGTTACAATCCATCCAGAAAATCACCAAAGCCGCGGGAAAGGCGCAGACCGCGCTGACCACGGGGCGCAAAGTCAACAAGGTCACCGACGACCCCAATTCCTATTTCGTGGCGAAGGCATTGTCGGATCGGGCCGGTGACCTGACCCAGCGGAAGGCGGCGGTGGACCAGGGCGTTTCCGCCCTCAACGTGGCGAATACCGCTCTCGACAGTATTGATAAATTTGCCGAACAACTTAAGGGGATTGCAGAGGCTGCCAAGTCGGCATCTCCGGCTGAACAGCGCGCTTTGAGCAGACAGTTCGAGGAAGTGGGCCGTCAGATCAGCAACGTGGCCCAGGATGCCAGCTATCAGGGGGTGAACCTTCTGACGGGCAATAATCAACTGGACGTTCAATTCGACCAGCGGCCCGACTCCCGACTGACGGTGGATGGCCTGAATCTGGACGGTACGGCGGTGAATGCGCAATCGGGCCTGTTTTCGGTTGCAGCCTTTCAGGCGAATGGCGACTTCAAACTTTCAGCATTTGGCCTTGCTGGCGGTAGTTTTACCGCCGCAGGCGGCAATGTGGGCCAGATCGGCAATGTGATCGGTGCGATCGACAGCGGCATCAGTCGCCTGCGGGGGCAGGCGGCAAGTCTGGGCTCTAATGTGGCAATCCTGCGGGAGCGTCTGAACTACACCGACCAACAGGCCAATGAACTTCAGACAGGAGCCGACAAATTGACGCTGGCCGACCTGAATGAAGAGGCTGCCCGGACGGCGGCGGCGCAAACGCGGCACCAGATCGGGATCAATTCCCTGTCCATTGCCGGAGATCAGCAACGGGCCATCCTGCAACTTCTGGGGAACGGCTAACTGGCTGATCTGCTTTCGCTGAACGCGTGATGCAGTTCCTGAATTTCAAAGCTTATGTGATGAATGTCTGTCGCACGGCTGGCGGAAAACAGCATGGCGCCGATCAGATGAGCGGCTTTGCCCTGACCCTTATAATATGGTTTGGCCGTGGCCGTGACGGTGAGGTGCGGCCGGTCTGGCAAAGCAAGGATGTGGCGGACCTTCATCGGGCGTTTTTCAGCAGCAACTTTTTCGAAAAATTGTAGGACGTCGTCGGACTTGGGCCCATGCACAATCTGGTCGAGGAACAATCCGGCGCAATTGCGACGGACATTCCGGTCGATATGGGATCCGGTCAGCGCGATTTGAAACCGCTGGTCGTCCCGGACATGCATGACGAAGACATGCGGCCACAGGCGCGGGGCAACATTGACGATATCGAACGCCGCATAGTCATCCGGCAGGGCGGAGGTGAAATATTCCAGATCTGTGACGGTCGCTGTCATGGTATCCGTCTATATCGTTGATGGCGAGCTCGCGTGAATGGCTCGCTCTTATTCTCTCTATCGTTGTTGTGAAGCGCAACAAAGAAAAAACGCCGGGAAATATTCCCGGCGTTTCAGACCGTTGACAAACCCCGTCGATATTCGGCGGGGTTTAGTTTTGGATGTTTGCCGGTTGTTATTGAGGGAGAGTGAGAAGTCCCCTTTCGATCAGATCGGGCTGGTTTCGGTTTTTGGAGCCATTGCGAGGGCGATTTTCTTGATGTTTTGGGCGGCGGCGGCGAGCAGGCATTGCGTTTTGACGGCGATGAGGCCGCGGAAGCGGGCGTATCGGTGTCCGAAGAGCTGCTTTGCGTCGGCAAAGGAGCGTTCTACAGTTTCCTTGCGTCTTTTATAGAGCCTTTTGCCCCAGTCGGTGAGACGGTGGGCGTCCGTGCGCTCCCGGGCGTCCTGCCAGACATGGCGGGTGACGGTTTTGGTGTGTTTGGCGCTGCCGGTGCAGGAGGCAAGCAGCGGGCAGGTGGCGCAGACCTTCGGGTCGCTTTTGTAATGGCGATAGCCGTTGCGGTCGGTGGTGGCATAATTCAGGAACTGGCCCTGCGGACAGCGGTAGCCGTCTAACTGCCGGTCGTACTGATAGTCCCGCTTGCGCAGCATGCCTGCCCGGTGGTTCGGGCGGCGATAGCCGGTTACACCGAGGATATCCCTGTCTTCCAGCCCCTTGGCGATGCCCGCCGTGGCATAGCCTGCATCCAGCCCGACCGCCTGGACATCCAGGCCGAAGCGGTCCCGCTGCCGGTCGAGCCGGTCCAGATAGGGGATACTGTCATGCACAGTGGCCGGGGTGGCGTGAGTATCGGTGATGATGCCATAACGCCCGTCCACCGTGCGATGATCCAGATAAAAGAACCCCTTGGGCTTGCCTTCACGCACCATGTAACCGGCTTCCGGGTCGGTGCGGCTGACCTTGGTCTCCTTTTGCCCGGGCGCGCGTTCCTTCGCCTTCAGCGGCTTTTTGGCATGGGCCGCCCGATCCTCCTCAACCGCCAGGTCCAGCGCGTCCCAATAGTCGGCCCGGGACTTGGCGACCACTTGGCTGTCCCATTTGTTCTTGTTGGCATTGGCCTTCAGATGGGTGCTGTCGGTATAAAGCACCGTGCCGTCCACAAGACCCTTGGCAATTGCCTGTTCGACAATGTGATCGAAAATATCCTGCGCCACAGACACATCCTGGTAGCGGCGGCGGCGGTTCTGCGACAGCGTCGAGGCATCGAACACCTTGTCGGTGAGGCCCAAGCGCAGAAACCAGCGATAGGCCACATTCACCTCGATCTCCCGCACCAACTGCCGCTCCGAGCGGATGCCGAACAGGTAGCCGATGAACAGCGCCTTGAACAGCATCACCGGGTCCAGCGCCGGGCGGCCATTATCCGCGCAATACAGACCGGCCACCCGGTCGTGGATAAACGAAAAGTCGATCACCGCATCGATCTTGCGAAGCAGGTGATCCGCAGGCACCAGACCCTCCAATGTCACCATCTCAAGTCGGCCCTGTTCAGGCTGGGGCTTCTTCAACATAAGACAATAGAATCACAAAGGCCCCGCTTGCGCGAGACCTTTGTCAGCAGTCTGAAACGCCGGGAAATATTCCCGGCGTTTTTTTTGTCTTGTCGTGAGGCTGCGTATTACGACTTCATCCGCTCGTTGGTCGGATCATAGAGCGCCTTCATGCCCACGGACTCAACCTGGATCGGGAACTTCTGGTTGAAGTATTCGATCTCAAGCTGACGGCCCTCTTCGCAATAGTCCTGCGGCAGGTAGCCCAGCGCGATGTTCTTTCCGACCGACGGCCCGTAGGCAAAGCTGGTCGTGTAGGAACGACGGCCAAGGCTGTCGATCAGAACTTCGTTGGTCTTCGGGTCGATGATCGGGCAGTTGCCCATCATGAAGCGCGCCACGCCGTCCTTGTCGACATTGTCGGTCACGGTCATCGTGCAGAGCATGGCCACCTGGTGGTCCAGGGCGCGCTGTTCGATGTTAGCGGCCTTACCGCGGAAGTCGGCGGCTTTGACCTTCGGACGGGCCAGACCGGCTTCCAGCAGGTTATAATGGGACAGCAGATCCGCATTCTGCAGGCGCAGGCTCTTTTCCAGACGACGGCTGTTGGCGTAGGTCTCGATCCCGATCGGGGTGATACCCACTTCGCGGAACATATCCCACAGGGCCAGACCGTAGCTCATGGAGAAGTGAAGCTCCCAGCCCTGCTCGCCCACATAGGAGATGCGGAAACCTTTGACCGGAATGCCACGCAGGGTGAAGTCCTTGCAGGCACCGAAGCCGAAGTTTTCGATATCCAGGCCAGACGGGGTGTCGGCCAGTTTCTTGAGGGTCTCGCGGGCATTCGGGCCCCAGACACCGATACAGCCATAGTGGTCCGTGCGGTCTTCAACGAAGACATCCCAGCCTTTGTCCTGGGCCATGCGGCGCAGATAGGTGGCGTCACGGTTACCGGCGTCGCCGCCGTCGATCATCTGGAAGCGGTTTTCACCCAGACGCAGGACGGTCAGGTCCGCGATCACGCCGCCTTTGTCGTTAAGGAAGTTGGTGTAGACACCTTTGCCCACTGCCGTGTCGCCCGCCACCTTGGAGGAGGAGACATATTCCATCAGTTCAGCCGCGTCGCGACCGGTGATGTCATAGATTGCAAAGTGAGACAGGTTGACCATGCCGACATTCTCGGAAAGCTCCAGATGCTCGGCATTGGAAACGCGCCAGAAGTGACGGTTGTCCCATTCGTTCAGGCGTTCCGGCACGCGGTCGCCGAATTTTTCCAGCAGATGTTCGTTGGACGCATAGCCGTGGGCACGTTCCCAACCGGCGATTTCCATGAAGTGGCCGCCCAGTTCCTTCTCACGCAGGTAATAAGGAGCGCAACGCAGGTTACGGCCCATGGAATAGGGTTCGCGGGCGTGAACCGGCGGGTTGTAGATCTTGAACGCCGTCTCGTAGCAGCGGTCATAGATGTATTTTTCGGATTTCTGGATTTTATAATAGCGCGCGTAATCAATCGTCGCGTGGTCGATTTCGGTTTCGCCGTCGGTCATCCAGTCTGCGATGACCTTACCGGTGCCCGGGCCGTCCTTGACCCAGACGGAAACACCGTACCACAGGCCGCGCACATCCGGGGATTCACCGATCGACGGGCCGCCATCGGCAGTCACCTGCAGCAGACCGTTGAAGGAATGCTTCTCGTTGTAACCCAGTTCCGCCAGAATCGGGGTCAGTTCCATCGCGCGCTCAAGCGGCTCGATGATCTGTTCCATTTCCAGGTCACGCTGGGAGGGGGAGAGGCGAGCCTCTTCTTTTTCCAGGATGTCACGCGGGTGAACCAGGCGGGGGTCTTTCTCTTCGTAATAACCCCATTCGATCTGGCCGCCTTCGGTGGTGCCAGCAGCGCCGGTGTCGCGCAGATAGGCGGAGTTGCCCTGGTCGCGCAGCAACGGATAGCCGATTTCCTTGCCGGTGCCGTCAAACTCGTGATACGGGCCGAAGAAGGTCAGCGGATGGTCAACCGGCATGACCGGCAGGTCTTCGCCCGCCATTTCAGCAATCAGGCGGCCCCACAGGCCGGCGCAGACCACAACATATTCGGTTTCGATGTAACCTTTTTCGGTGTGAACGCCCTTGATGCGGCCGTCTTCGATGTCGAGACCGGTGCAGGAGCAGTTCGGGATCGTTTCCAGCTTGCCGGTTGCCTCGGCTTCAAGGATCATTTCACCGGATACGGTCTGCGAACGCGGAACCACGAGACCGGCATCGGGGTCATAAAGCGCACCCTGAATGACGGTTTCGTCGATCAGGGGCATCATTTCTTTTGCCTCTTCCGGAGAGATCATGCGGACGTTGCTGCCAAGTGCACGACCGGAGCTGACACGGCGTTCCAACTCGCCCATGCGCTCGTCGTCGTCCTTGCGGGCTACCTCGATGCCACCGATCCGCTCATAGCGGCCGCGCTTCTCGAAGAAGTCGATGGAGTATTTGGTGGTGTAGACCGTCATCTGGTCATGGGCTGTCATGAAGCAGAAGTCCGACGCATGGCCGGTGGAGCCGATATCGGTCGGGATGGCTGACTTGTCGATCCCGATGATGTTGTCCCAGCCCCGTTCGATCAGGTGATGGGCAACAGATGCCCCGACGATGCCGCCCTGACCGATGATCACGACTTTCGCGCTCTTGTGGAATTGCGCCATAAATACCGTCTCCGTCTTAGAAGAGTGTGTCCAAAGTTTGCCGCAAGAAGTGACGTTGGCGTCCCTGTCCGGCGCATAAAAAATTATGCCGCATCGATATGCTGCGTCATTTGAGTAGCAATCCTATGCCGTCCGTTTTCAAAGACTGCGCGCGTTACGACATTTTCTTATGATTGAGCGCACTCGCCCCTGGCGCTGTTGCACGGCAGGGCATTTATAATAGGCATCGCGACAGCGGTGTGGTGGCGAATGACACTTACTGTTTGACGACTCTTTCCACCTGTCCGGTTTGGTTATCGTTCCAAGGGAGAAATGGGGTACAATGGAGCCGGAAGCCAACAACCGTGACGAACTGTCGTGAGGTTGCTTTTCTTCCTGGTTTGTGAACAGCTATAGGTTGTCGCATGTCGGCTAGTGCGAAGGGTGATGTTAGCCCATTGTTAACGAATCCGCACTACAACGAAAAGTAATGGAAAAGTATGTCGTCCTTGTAGGCGTTAAATGATTTATGCTAGGCGAGGATTGAGTGCTGTTTGTCGGATATATCAGTCAAAACAGTGTTCAAGGGGCAGGTTAGAGACGGTAAAATATGTCGAGTGGGCAGCTAATTCGGTCGGACGATGATGAGGACTTTCTCCTGGAGGATGATGCCTCTGTCACCGATAAGGCCAAAACGAAAGATCACCATTGGCGGCTTCTGGTTGTCGATGACGACGAGGCTATACATACAAGCACCCGCTTTGTTCTCTCCGATTTTGAATATAACGGTGAAACGCTGAACCTGTTGCATGCGTATTCCGTTGACGAGGCAAAGGCTTACCTGGCAAAAAATGACGATATTGCCGTCATGCTGCTGGATGTCGTCATGGAAACGGATGATGCCGGCCTGCGTCTGATCGACTATGTGCGAAACGAGCTTAACAATAAGGAAATTCGCATCATCCTGCGCACGGGCCAGCCGGGTGTGGCACCCGAATGGGAAGTCATAACCAAATATGACATTAATGATTACAAGACCAAGACCGAACTGACCCAGGAAAAACTGTTCACCACGATCACCACAGCCTTGCGGTCGTTCGAACAGCTATTCGAGATCAATACCAACCGGTCGGGGTTGGAGCGGATCGTGGAAGGTGCTGCGGACCTGATGCAACTCCGGGATACCGATCAGTATGTTTCGGCATTTTCCGCACAATTGCTGGACTTCCTACCTGCATCCGGTGACTACCTGGTCGCTACAGACTGGAATGATGGCGAAGACGGAATTCTTGCCTTTGCCGGAGGTGGCCGCTTCGCGGACAGTCGGGGAGAGCTTTCGCAGATTGGCGATATTGGAGAGGCCAAAACGCAGATCGAGACGTGTTTCGAGTCGCGCGGCCATGTGTATGGTGAAGGTCAAATCTGTGTCTATGTTGAAACACAGCATGACCGTCGGTTGGTCGTCTGGGCGGCCCTGGAACGCCCCTTGGGTCCGTCCGAGCAGCGATTGCTCAAGGTTTTCTGCGCCAATGCGGCCGTCGGTCTCGATAATGTCGATCTTTATCAGCATGTGACCAATCTGGCCTTCCAGGACCATCTGACAAAACTGGGTAACAGGGCCTATTTCCTTGAAAAGTTGAGAAGTGTCCTCGCGGCTTCTTCCGATGATGACAAATTTGCCGTGGTCGATGTGGACCTCGACCATTTCGACGATATCAACGATCTCGTCGGTCAGGAAAACGGCGACCTTGTTTTGCAGTCTTTCGCCGACCACCTGCGTGGCATCGGTTCAGAAAGTATTGCGGTTTGCCGGATATCCGGTGACGAATTCGGAATGATCTATAAAGTCGCGGGCGAGGATGCGGTGGCTTTTGAACCGGGTGAAATCCAGACCAGTCTCCAGCATGAAGTCAATGTCGCCGCCTATGACATTCCAATTCATTCCACCTTGGGCATTGCGCTTGTCGATGGCGCAAGCCGGGAGGGGGAAACCTCCGAATCGCTGATGCGCAAAGCCTGGCTGGCATTGAGGAACGCCAAGGAGCAGGGGCGCGATACCTTTGCTTTCTATACGCCGGACATGGGACAGGAAGTCATCCGCCGTGCGGAGATGGTTTCGGATATCCGTCAGGCCATAGAGGCGGAGGAATTCATTCTCTATTATCAGCCCGTGGTCCGTGTGTCCGATGCAAAGCCCGTGGCCTTTGAGGCCCTGATGCGCTGGCGCAAGAAGGACGGATCAATTATTCCGCCGGGCTTGTTCATTCCGGAAATGGAGCGTTCCGGCCTTATGATTCCGGCGGGGCACTGGGCTCTGCGGGAAGCCTGCCGCCAGGCAAAGGAATGGCGGGATCAGGGACTTTGCGAACTGCCGGTATCCGTCAACGTGTCTATGGACCAGATTTATCAGGGTGATTTCCCCCAGACCGTGGCCGCGGTCCTGGAAGAAACGCAATTGCCGGCAAAACAGTTGAAGCTGGAACTGACCGAAAGCGTCATCATGGCCGATGTCGAAGAGGCGCTGGATGTGCTGCAGCAATTGAGCAAAATCGGTGTGACGCTGGCGATTGACGATTTCGGGACAGGATATTCCTCTCTTTCCTACCTCCAGCGGCTGAATGTGGATGTCCTCAAGGTCGACCGTTCCTTCATCACCAATATGGCCCGGCGTTCCGGCGATGCGGTGATTGTCGAGGCCATTATCACGCTGGCCCATAATTTCGGGATGCGCGTGATTGCCGAAGGGGTGGAAATCAAGGAACAGGTGGATTTCCTTGCAGCCCTGAAATGTGATGAGATTCAAGGATATTATTACTCCAAGCCACTCCCGAAAGAGAAGGTGGAAGAGTTTATTCACAAATCGTGATGAAACGGTCCTGTCTTGATGATATTTGCCTCGCTTTGCCGTCTCTAAAGCGATCATTTCGCCGGTATGACGCCTGAACGAAAGTTTCGCGTCGCGAATTTAGAGGTATATAAGGGCATCAACAGGCATAAGCGTATTCAATTGTAATTGAATTCAGCTAACAATGCTTTCCCGGAGGGATTAGGAAATGAGCGATGCGCAGGTAGAAGGCCGTGGTCGTGGTGGACGCGGAGGCCGTGGTGGCGGTCGTGCGGCGCGCCAGGCAAAACGGTCCGGCGGTGGCGAGAAGGCACCGGCCTACATCACGCGGAAGATCGGCTATTTTGAAATCTTCGATGAAGAAGGCCTGGCCACGATCGAACGCAACGCGGATATCATCCTGAAAGAAATCGGGATCGAATTTCGTGATGATCCGGAAACGCTTCAGATCTGGAAAGACGCCGGTGCCGACGTCCAGGGTGAGCGGGTCCGTTTCGAAGAAGGCATGCTTCGCAAGATCATCACGGACAGCGCGCCTTCCATGATCACCCAGCACGCTCGCAATGCAGAGCGTACGGTGAAAATCGGTGACGGCCATACCGTTCTGGTTCCGGCCTATGGATCTCCTTTCATCCGCAACCTGGATGAAGGCCGCCGCTATGCAACGATCGAAGACTTCCGGAATTTTGTGAAGCTCGCCTATATGTCGCCGGGCCTGCACCATTCCGGTGGTACGGTTTGTGAACCGGTCGATCTGCCGGTGAACAAGCGCCATCTCGACATGGTCTATTCCCATATCCGTTATTCAGACAAGCCGTTCATGGGCTCTGTCACTGCGCCGGAACGTGCGCAGGATACCGTCGATATGGCTAAAATTACCTTCGGCGAAGACTTCGTCGACCAGAATTGTGTGGTCATCAACCTGATCAACGCAAACTCTCCGATGGTCTTTGACGATACCATGCTGGGTGCGCTGAAGGTTTATGCCCGTAACAACCAGGCCTGTGTGATTTCGCCCTTCATTCTGGCAGGCGCGATGAGCCCGGTTACCGTGATGGGGACCCTGTCTCAGATTCTGGCCGAAGCAATGGCGGGCATGGCGTTGACCCAGTTGGTGCGTAAAGGCGCGCCGGTTGTGTTCGGTACCTTTGCCTCCTCCATCTCCATGCAGTCCGGTGCGCCGACCTTCGGTTCCCCGGAACCGTCCCTGGTGTTGTATGGTGCTGCACAGTTGGCACGCCGTCTGGGTGTTCCGTTCCGTTCCGGCGGCGGTTTGAACGCATCCAAAGTGCCCGATGCGCAGGCCGCATACGAATCGGCCAACACCCTGCAGACCGCGGCGCTGGCCGGTGTTAACTTCATGCTGCATACCGCTGGTTGGCTGGAAGGCGGCTTGTCCATGGGCTACGAAAAGTTCGTGATGGACGCAGACCAGGCGGCGATGATCGGTCGTCTGCTGACCGGTCCGGATATGTCCGAGAATGGTCAGGCCATGGATGCGATCCGCGAGGTCGGCCCGGGCAACCACTTCCTTGGTTGTGCACATACGCAGGCTAACTTCGAGACAGCCTTCTATCGCTCTCCGCTGGCGGATAACAACTCCTTCGAACAGTGGGAGTCTGAAGGCTCCAAGACGATGGAAGTCCGTGCAAACGAATACTGGAAGAAGCTCCTCAACGAATATGAAGCACCGGCGATTGATCCGGGCGTTGACGAAGCCTTGCAGGAATTCATCGCCAAGAAGAAGGCTGCTGTGCCGGATTCCAATATCTAAGACAGGCTTCTGTCTGACAAAAGGGAAGGCTTTGCCTTCCCTTTCAGACTGCTGACAAAGGTCTCGCGCAAGCGGGGCCTTTGTGATTCTATGTTTTTATGTTGAAGAAGCCCCAGCCTGAACAGGGCCGACTTGAGATGGTGACATTGGAGGGTCTGGTGCCTGCGGATCACCTGCTTCGCAAGATTGATGCGGTGATCGACTTTTCGTTTATCCACGACCGGGTGGCCGGTCTGTATTGCGCGGATAACGGCCGCCCGGCGCTGGACCCGGTGATGCTGTTCAAGGCGCTGTTCATCGGCTACCTGTTCGGCATCCGCTCGGAGCGGCAGTTGGTGCGGGAGATCGAGGTGAATGTAGCCTATCGCTGGTTTCTGCGCTTGGGCCTCACCGACAAGGTGTTCGATGCCTCGACGCTGTCGCAGAACCGCCGCCGCCGCTACCGGGATGTGTCTGTGGCGCAGGATATCTTCGATCACATTGTCGAACAGGCGATTGCCAAGGGTCTTGTGGACGGCACGGTGCTTTATACCGACAGCACCCATCTGAAGGCCAATGCCAACAAGAACAAATGGGACAGCCAAGTGGTCGCCAAGTCCCGGGCCGACTATTGGGACGCGCTGGACCTGGCGGTTGAGGAGGATCGGGCGGCCCATGCCAAAAAGCCGCTGAAGGCGAAGGAACGCGCGCCCGGGCAAAAGGAGACCAAGGTCAGCCGCACCGACCCGGAAGCCGGTTACATGGTGCGTGAAGGCAAGCCCAAGGGGTTCTTTTATCTGGATCATCGCACGGTGGACGGGCGTTATGGCATCATCACCGATACTCACGCCACCCCGGCCACTGTGCATGACAGTATCCCCTATCTGGACCGGCTCGACCGGCAGCGGGACCGCTTCGGCCTGGATGTCCAGGCGGTCGGGCTGGATGCAGGCTATGCCACGGCGGGCATCGCCAAGGGGCTGGAAGACAGGGATATCCTCGGTGTGACCGGCTATCGCCGCCCGAACCACCGGGCAGGCATGCTGCGCAAGCGGGACTATCAGTACGACCGGCAGTCAGACGGCTACCGCTGTCCGCAGGGCCAGTTCCTGAATTATGCCACCACCGACCGCAACGGCTATCGCCATTACAAAAGCGACCCGAAGGTCTGCGCCACCTGCCCGCTGCTTGCCTCCTGCACCGGCAGCGCCAAACACACCAAAACCGTCACCCGCCATGTCTGGCAGGACGCCCGGGAGCGCACGGACGCCCACCGTCTCACCGACTGGGGCAAAAGGCTCTATAAAAGACGCAAGGAAACTGTAGAACGCTCCTTTGCCGACGCAAAGCAGCTCTTCGGACACCGATACGCCCGCTTCCGCGGCCTCATCGCCGTCAAAACGCAATGCCTGCTCGCCGCCGCCGCCCAAAACATCAAGAAAATCGCCCTCGCAATGGTTCCAAAAACCGAAACCAGCCCGATCTGATCGAAAGGGGACTTCTCACTCTCCCTCAATAACAACCGGCAAACATCCAAAACTAAACCCCGCCGAATATCGACGGGGTTTGTCAACGGTCTGAAAGGGAAGGCTTTGCCTTCCCTTTTTTGTTTGGTGGTTAGGTCCGCTAACCAGTGGTGAGAAATCATCATTTTGAGGGCGGACCATTTGGTGATTAGGTGAGGGGCAACAGCAACCGGGTTGGAGGATGGCTTATGACCCAGGACCGGAGCACCCCGCGCATTGCCTTTGGCAATCGGGTAAGGAAATCTCCTTTTTTCGATGCAACCATGCGATCCGGCGTGAAGGCCTTCACCGTCTATAACCACATGCATATGCCGGCTGCCTATTTCACGGCGGAAGAGGAATATCACAATCTCACTACGGGGGTGACGCTTTGGGATGTGGCGGTGGAACGCCAGGTGGAAATCCATGGCCCCGATGCCGCCGCCTTTGCCCAGTATCTGACCCCCAGAAACCTGTCTGCCATGAAGGTAGGCCAGTGCAAATATGCTCTGATCTGTGACGAGGCGGGTATGGTCCTGAATGACCCCATCCTGCTGAAACTTGCCGAAGACCGCTTCTGGTTCAGTCTGGCGGACAGCGACATCCTGCTTTGGGCGAAGGCGCTTGCCTTTGCGAAAGGGTTTGATGTGCTGGTCTTGGAACCGGATGTATCCCCGCTGCAGGTTCAGGGACCGAAAAGTGCCGATGTGGTGCGGGCCCTTTTCGGGGACTGGATCGATGACCTGAAGTATTACTGGTTCCGTGAGGTAGAATTGGACGGCGTGCCTGTGGTCTTGTCGCGAACGGGATGGAGCAGCGAAAAGGGCTATGAAGTCTTCCTCAGGGACGGCAGCAAAGGGGACTGGCTCTGGGACAGGATTATGTCCGTGGGAAAAGCATTCGGGATAAAGCCCGGCGTGCCGAACACAATCCGGCGGATCGAGGGCGGGATGTATTCAGTCGGCTCTGACTTCTGGATGGATGCCAGCCCCTATGAATTGGGATTGGGGCGGCTGGTCGACCTGGATATGGAGGCTGACTTTGTTGGCAAGGCTGCCCTGGCTGAAATCAAAAAGGCTGGCGTGCGGAAGAAGATGGTGGGGTTGCAATGGCAGGAACCCCGTCTCGGTGAATCCAACGGAAGGCCGTGGCCCGTGTTCCAATCTGGCAAGTCGGTCGGTGACCTTCTGTCCGCTGTCTATTCGCCCCGGCTGGAGAAGAATATCGCCCTTGCGATGCTCGACGCAGATTGTGCCCTGTCGTCAACGGTCACGGTGGAAACGCACGCAGGCAAGGTCGATGCGGAGATCACCTCAGTGCCGTTCTATGATCCGAAGAAAGAATTGGCGGCGGGGGATTAGCTGCCGATACGCGGCGGACCGCCCTTGGATGCCTGGCTGGGACCGAAGGCCTTGTCGAGAACGTGACTGGAATCCTCTGACAGTTTCACGGCGTCTTCGAGAAGCTGCAGGATTTTGATGTTATTATTGAGGACATGCTGGGCTTCCGGGCGCTTGTCTTCGGCAATCCGCCCACAGCGGGTGATGACGTCGTTGCGCAAGACCGTCAGGATGTCTTCGAGTTTGTATCCGTCCGGTTTTTCGTCTGATACCAGGAAGCGGGTCATGGGACTGCCCTTTCTCGTGGTTTGGGTTGTGCAATCGGCCTGCTGGGATTAAGCATGGCCCGGAACGCCGAGCGCGGTCAATGAAAAGCTGTGAAATGAAAGGCTTACCATGACGAATATGCCGAGCATGGTGGAAATGCAGAAACGCCTGAATGAAGTGACCGAAGAAATGCTGGTCCTGATTCGCCGTTATGATCTGGACGCGGACAACCCGTTTGACGTGATTGAAGTGGCCCGCCGCAAGATTGGCGACCAGAAGGATTATATCCGCTTCCTGGAGTTATCCCTGGAAGGGCGTATTTACGGTGAAGCTGCCGCCGCCCTTGAAAAGGCCGAAGCCGAGGCGGCGGAAGCCAGCAAACAGTAACGGGTCGTCATTCGACCGGGATCGTGTTTTCCCGGCCATAGGTGTCTTCCAGGCGTTCGATATCATCCTCGCCCACATAGTCGCCCACCTGCACCTCGATCAGATGCAGGGGATCCTCGCCGACATTCTCCAGACGGTGGATCGTTTGTTTCGGGATGTAGGTGGACTGGTTCTCGTTGACCAGGAATTCATCCCCGCCGCAGCGTACTTTGGCGAGGCCCTTCACAACTACCCAATGTTCCGAACGATGTTGATGGCGTTGCAGGGACAGGACGGCGCCGGGCTGGACTACGATACGTTTGACACGGAATCGTTCTTCTTCGTCGATATCCTGGTAGCTGCCCCACGGGCGGTAAACGCGGGTGTGATGCAGGGCTTCCGGCCGATCATCCTTTTTCAGCGTCTCGACGATATCCTTGACCTTCTGCGAATGATCGTTGTCCGTAACCAGAACCGCATCATTCGTTGCAACGATGGTCAGGTTCGACACGCCGATGGCCGCAATCATCTGCCGGTCATGGGCGCGGATATAACAATCACTGCTGTGGTTGGTGACGGCGTCACCGATCAGGACATTGCCGTCTTCATCCTTTTCCGAGATATCCCACAACGCCTGCCATGCCCCGACATCGTTCCAGTCGATGTTGGCGGGAACAACGGCGGCGCGTTTTGTGTGTTCCATCACGGCATAGTCGATCGAGTCCGCCGGGCAGGATTCAAGCGCATCGCGGTCCAGACGCAGGAAGTCCAGGTCGGATGAAGCCTTGGACAGGGCCTTTTTGCAGGCGTCCAGAATGTCCGGGCGATAGCGCTGCAACTCTTCCAGATACTGCCATGCGGAAAAGAGGAACATGCCGCTGTTCCAGTAGACATCGCCCTGGTCGATCAGTTTGATCGCGCGTTCCATATTGGGTTTTTCAATGAATTTTGAAACGGCGAATGCCTTGGCAACTCCGTCAACGGGAGAGCCGCGCTGGATATAACCATAGCCGGTTTCAGGCCGCGACGGCTCCATCCCGAAGGTCGTCAGCCATCCGGACTCCGCGGCCGCCTGGGCGGTATCCAGAGCGGCATGGAAGGCACCAAGGTCTCCGATGACATGGTCCGACGGCAGCAGGAGCATCATGGCATTCGGATCGCGCTCTGTCAGGCGTAGGGCGGCAATGGCGGCGGCCGGCGCGGTGTTACGGCCTACAGGTTCCAGAATCAGGTCCTGCCAGTTGAACCCGATTTCCCGAAGCTGTTCCGCCACGATGAAGCGGTGCTGGTCATTGGCAATGACCGTCGGCTGCTCAAACCGGTCAAGGTCGGCAAAGCGCAGTGCCGTCGTCTGCAGCATGGTCTTGTCACCGGCAAGCGGTAACAGTTGCTTCGGGTAATGCGCGCGGCTCATGGGCCAAAGCCTGGTTCCCGACCCGCCCGACAGAATGACGGGGTAGATTTTCGGAGTGCCGGCCATGGATGCCTCCCTAGATTTTGCAGCCCAATCAGGCGGTGAATTGTTCTTTCAAAATGCGTTCTTCGAGATTGTGCTCCGGATCAAACAGGATTTTAACGCCGGTTTCCCGGTCCTGCTGAATTGACACGGATACCACATCCCGTACTTCCGTGTCGTCGGCAACGGCACTGACAGGACGTTTGCGGTTCTCGATAACTTCGAATTCTATTTTGGCATTCTGCGGTAGTAAAGCACCGCGCCAGCGGCGGGGGCGGAACGGGCTGATTGGGGTCAGCGCCAATACCCCGGAACCGAAAGGCAGGATCGGGCCATGGGCCGACAGATTGTAGGCGGTGCTGCCCGCCGGTGTCGCTACCATCACACCGTCGCAAACCAGGTTATGCAGGCGCACAACCCCGTCAATGCGGATGTCTATACGTGCCGCCTGCCTCGTTTCGCGGAAGAGCGAGACCTCGTTGATGGCAATGGCCTCTATTGTGTCGCCATTCTGCGTTACGGTCCGCATCCGAAGCGGGTGCAGTTTTACAGTCTGGGCTTCCGCCAGCCGTTTTCCCAGTGCGTCCGGGCGGTATTCATTCATCAGAAAGCCGATGGTACCGCGGTTGAGGCCGTAAATTGCCTTTTCGCTGCCTACATAGTCGCGCAGCGTATGCAGCATGAAACCGTCACCGCCAAGTGCGATGATGATTTCGGCATCTTCCGGTGGCACGGTCTCATAACGCGACTGCAGCTCACGCATGGCTGCATGGGCCTTATCCGTTTCGCTGGCGAGAACAGCGATCTTTTTCTCTAGCGATTGAACCGTCATAGGCGCTTTCAAATTCTGAAGTCGTGATCATGCCGCTATGGTCTCTATTCGATGTATAGCAGCCGCAGGGAATTAGGCAAAGAGCGATGACGCCGGTCACGGGTGTAGCGATTTGATTTGGAAAGAAAAAGAGATCAGCCGCCGGTTACACTCATATGCCGGGCGACGGAAACATTGTCGCTGTCGCGGTCAATGATGAAATCATGGCCCTTGGGTTTGCGCGAAATGGCTTCCTCAATCACGGCTTGCAGGGCCGTATCGTCGTCCGTTCGGCGCAGAGGTTCCCGCAGGTTGGCGGAATCGTCCTGCCCCAGGCACATATAGAGCATACCGGTGCAGGTGATGCGCACGCGGTTGCAGGATTCACAGAAGTTATGGGTGAGCGGCGTGATGAAACCCAGTTTCTGGCCGGTTTCCCGAACTGTCCAGTAACGCGCCGGGCCGCCCGTGCGGTGGCTGCTTTCGTCCAGCGTCCATTCCTTGCCCAATTCGGCCCGGACCATGGAGAGCGGCCAATACTGGTCGAGGCGGTTTTCCGTGCCCAGGTCGCCCATCGGCATCACTTCAATGAAGGTAAGGTCGAAACCTTCGTCCCCGCACCAGCGGACAAGATGGTGCAGCTCATCATCATTCACGCCTTTGAGGGCGACGGTGTTCAATTTGACCTGTAACCCGGCTTTCTTTGCGGCCTGCAGGCCTTCCATGACCTGGTCGAAGCGGCCCCAGCGGGTGATTGCCTTGAATTTGTCGGCGTTGAGCGTGTCGAGCGAAACATTCACCCGGCGCACGCCGCAGTCGTAGAGTTCCTGGGCAAAGCGCGACAACTGACTGCCGTTGGTTGTAACGGTCAGTTCTTCCAGCTGCCCGCCATCCAGATGGCGGCCAAGGCGGCGGAACAACCACATGATGTCACGGCGCACCAGCGGTTCCCCGCCGGTGATACGCAGTTTCCGCACCCCCATACCGACAAAGGTGCTGCACAGGCGGTCCAGTTCTTCCAGCGTCAGCAACTCGGTTTTGGGCAGAAAGGTCATGTCTTCGGACATGCAATAGACACAGCGGAAATCGCAGCGGTCGGTCACCGACACGCGCAGATAAGAGATTTCCCGGCCAAAGGGGTCGATCATGATGGTTAGCCCTACCTTCTTGTCCCAACCACGAATATGTTAAGTCTACCAGTCAAAAACAAGACGCGTTCCTGTAAGACAGCCTCATAATAACTATGTTTAATGCATGTTTATCATCAAATTGCGACCTGCGATACCTTGAGCGGGGTCAATTTGCGTTGATTGCGTAAGTGATAGCTTGGCAGGTGGAATGTGGCGGGACATAGTTCGGGTATGGAAGTATATAATGAATTTTTATTGCGTCCCGACCCTGAAAATTCTCGTTTGACCCAGGCGGTCAAGGGGATTGATCAAGAGGGCCGGGAACAGGAAATCTCCGTTGTTGTGGAACGCCCGTTGACGCTGTTCCTCAACGGACAGGAAATTGTCACCAATATGACGATTGGCGATTATCCGGACTATCTCGCGGTGGGTTATCTGTTGAACCAGAATATGCTGCGCCCGGATGATGTGGTAACTGCGGTCGATTATGATGAAGAGCTTGAAACCGTTGTGGTCCGCACCGAACGCGAGACCAATTACGAAGAAAAGCTGAAAAAGAAAACCCGGACCTCGGGCTGTGCCCAGGGCACGGTCTTTGGTGACCTTATGGAAAAGTTCGAGGATGTGCGCCTGCCGACAGACGTATGTCTCAAAACCTCATGGCTCTATGAACTGACCCATAAGATCAATACCGTGCCCAGTCTCTATCTTGCGGCGGGTGCTATCCACGGATGCGTCCTGTGCGAGGAAGGACGGCCCCTGATCTATATGGAGGATGTGGGCCGCCATAATGCCGTTGATAAGATTGCAGGATATATGTTCCTGCATGGGATAAAGCCGGATAACAAGATATTCTATACGACCGGGCGGCTGACTTCGGAGATGGTAATCAAGACCGTCCAGATGGGGATTCCCATTCTGGTGTCACGGTCCGGTTTTACGGCCTGGGGGGTAGAGCTTGCCCGACAGGCCAACCTGACGTTGATCGGGCGGGCGCGCGGCAAGCGTTTTGTCGCACTATCCGGGGGGGATCGGATAGAATTTGATGCGGACCTGAGTAAGGTTTCCGAAGAACCGAAAAAGGTTGGCCGGAAGGCCGCATCCAGTAGAGAGGGGTAAAGCCTTTGGCGCCAACCCGTAAAGATCCGTTTTCCTCCTTTCCTGCCACGGCGCAGGACGTGTTAAAAGCCATGGACCGGGCGCTGGATGACCATCGTCTCTGGTTGCAACAATGGCATCGGGCCATTGTCTGTCACCAGATGCCGCCGGAAAATATAACTGCCGATGATCCCGTGCTTCAGACGCGGTTGGGGCTTTGGCTGTCGGCGCATCGGGGGCAGGGGCTTCTGAAGCAGGCGGCCTTCGCGGACCTGGAGCGGTGCCTGGCGGAATTTTGCGAATTCGGGCGGATGCTGGCGCTGCGGGCGCCGGATGGAAAGCCGGTCCCGACCGAAGATTATGACGCCTTTGTCGGCAGGGCCGACGATTTCGTGTTCCAGGCCCGCAGGATTCAGGATGCTTTCCGTAAAGCGGTCTCCGAGCTGGACCCGCTGACCGGTCTTCATAACCGTCATGTCATGATGCAGGAACTTGCCGCAGAATATGACCGCGCAGTCCGTAATGACGGCCAGTGCTGCATCGCCCTGGCGGACCTTGATCACTTCAAGCGTGTGAACGACAGCCATGGTCATGCGGTGGGGGATCAGGTTCTTGCAGCGGCGGCGGGGCGTTTCCTGTCGCGACTGCGCCCTTACGATTCGATCTATCGCTATGGCGGGGAAGAGTTTCTGATCATGTTGCCGAATTCAAACCCCGGCACTGCCGTCAGTGTTCTGGAACGTCTTCGTCATGCCCTGGCTGACCGGCCGATTGTGGTGGAAGGCGGCGCACGCCTGTCTGTTACAGCATCTTTTGGGATCGCAAGCCTGGGCAGCGGCGTGTCGTTGAAATCCATTATTGAACAAGCGGATACGGCGCTTTACAGGGCCAAGGAAAGCGGACGGAACAAGGTTTGTGTCTGGGCGGGGGAAAAAGATGACTGAGACGGTGATTGGCGTTGTGCTGGCGGGTGGTCTCGCACGCAGGATGGGCGGCGGTGACAAATGCCTGCTGGAACTGGCGGGCCAACCCATTCTAAAGCATATTCTTGACCGCCTTGCGCCGCAGGTGGATGAGGTTGTCCTGAACGTCAATGGCGCTCCAACGCGCTTTGACGGTTTCGGGCTGCCGGTGGTGCCTGACGTCGTTGACGGCTTTTCCGGTCCACTGGCGGGCGTTTTGACCGGTCTCGACTGGGCGGCGGAACATCGCCCGGATGCGCAGTGGATCGTCACGGTTCCAGGCGACGGCCCATTCCTGCCAAGGACGCTTGTGGCGGACTGTCTTGACGCCATTGCGCGGGAACAGGCGGATATGGCGGTTGCCTGCAGTAACGAGCGGGCACAGCCGGTGGTGGGGCTTTGGCCTGTGCGGCTTCGCGAGGATTTGCGCCATGCCCTCGTCGATGAAGAAATACGCAAGGTGGATCGCTGGACCGCGCGTTATCGTCTGGCTGACGTTACATTTGAAGGCCATGGTATCGACCCGTTTTTCAACGCGAACCGCCCGGAAGACCTGGCAGAGGCGGAAGCCTATTTGCAAGGCGTGTCCGATTAATCGGAATATACGTTCGTTTCGCAGAATATTTTTCTCGACCTAGGGGCCGTGGGGGAGTACCACGGAGGTGGATTTATAAATAATTCCCATTGTCGGCCCGTTATTTCGCGGGCGAGGAAAGAGGTATCCTGATGTCGGTAACGATTGATGACATCCTGGCGGCGCAAAAGAAGGTTTCCCCCTTTATCCAGGAAACGCGTCAACGCAAGGCGCAAACGCTGAGCCATATAACCGGTGCGAATGTCTTTCTGAAATTTGAAAACCGGCAGTTCACGGCGTCCTTCAAGGAGCGTGGCGCGCTGAACAAACTGCTGAGCCTGACGGATGCGGAAAAGAAGGCCGGGGTTATTGCCATGTCGGCCGGGAATCACGCACAGGGTGTGGCTTATCATGCTAGTCGCTTGGGCATTCCGGCGACAATCGTAATGCCGACAAATACGCCGATGGTGAAGGTGGAACGGACCGAAGAACATGGTGCGACGGTAGTTCTGCACGGTGATGTTCTTGCGGAATCGGCGGCTTTTGCGCATCAGATGGGTGAAGACAAAGGCTATACGTTCATTCACCCCTATGATGATCCTTATGTTATCGCCGGGCAGGGAACTGTTGCCCTGGAGATGCTGGAAGGGTTGCCGAATCTGGACGCCTTGGTGGTGCCGATCGGCGGCGGCGGCCTGATTTCGGGTTGTGCGATTGCGGCCAAGGCGATCAAGCCGGATATCGAAATCTACGGTGTGCAGAGTGAACTTTATGCCAGTATGCATGACATTCTGGCAGGCAGGGAACCTGTTTGCGGTGGGTCGACGATTGCGGAAGGGATTGCGGTCAAATATCCCGGCGAGATTACCCGCAAAATCGTCCGGGAGCAGGTCGAAGAAATCCTGCTTGTTGGTGAGGGGGATCTGGAAAACGCGGTTTCTCTATTGGCGGGAATTGAAAAAACCGTCGCCGAAGGGGCCGGCGCGGCGGGCCTTGCGGCCATGATCAAGTTTCCGGATCGTTTCAAGGGCAAGAACGTTGGCCTGATTGTATCCGGCGGGAATATCGACCAACGCCTGCTGGCGACCGTCCTGATGCGTGACCTGGTTCGTCAGGGGCGGCTGGCCCGCCTTCGGATCAGCCTGTCGGACCGGACTGGTGAACTGGCCCGGGTCTCATCGATAATCGGGGAAAACGGCGGAAATATCGTCGAAGTCTCGCACCAGCGGGTCTTCACGCATGTTTCCGCGAAAGATACCTGCATCGAAGTTGCGCTGGAAACCAGAGATGAGGCGCAGCTTCATGTAATTGTCGGGAAGCTGGAGGCCGAAGGATACCCGGTACAGCTGCTGTAAAACCGTATATCCGGATTGAAAGCCGAAAAAGAGGGCGCGAAAGCGCCCTCTTTTTTTATTTGTTCAATATACTATGTGAAATAAAAAAAACTCTTATTAGAATAAATAAGTAATAACGTATAAGAGTTGTAAAAATAGTTACCAAAATTATATTTATACATTATTTGTGTAGAATTAGATTTCTGGAGAATGATTATTAGTTTTTACTTGATATAGTCTTGACGTGTGCTATTATTATTGAAATAGCCAAAGGGGTGAATCGTGGTGACTGCGAATCGGGAATTACGTGCAGTGATGGAGCAGATGATCGAGAAGGAGGTCCGCCGACTGGCGGCCGAAGCCGATATCTGCATCTTTGCTGTCTACGATCCGGCGCGTGGTGATGCCGGACCTGTAGAGTTCAACACCTATGACCGCCGTGAACTCGGTGCGATTGATCTGGATGTACGTCTGGACTTCGAAGGGGTGGGTGTTTGGTACATTGTCTACCGGGGCGGCGAGGTCTTTCGCTCAAAGAAGGTCTTGCTGAAAATTGAAGACGGCCGCTTCGTTCATGGGCAGGTCGGCAATTTCGAAGGCTATTGGGAGGAATTCCCGCAATATGTGGCGGAAGACCGGTGGGTGCAGGCTGTGCTGTCCAAGGGGACGGCAAACGATGCGTCGCACCAGTCGCCGGATGAAATGCGCTTTGGCGCAGTCTGAACCAGTTTTGTCACCTGGCAGGAAGGGGCGTGTCGCTTGGGCGGCGCGCCCTTTTCATTTTAGGGGAATGAAAAAAAGATACCCGCCCCAGGGGTATTTGGGACGGGTAAGGGCTGTCGAGGGGGTTGCCTTGCGGCAATAAGGGGACAGGGGTATCCCCTTAGTAGGCGGCGTAAACGCCGCCGGAAGTCACGGCAGGCTTCTTGGCATTCAACCGACCGCGACGAAAGTGGTTAAACAGGGAGCCAATCGCATCATGAAAAGCCCGGCTTCTTAGTGTGCGGGCGTGCGCGACTGCCTTGTTGATATCGGCGCTGGAAGGATATTGGTCCAGCTTGTTACTTCTTCCGTTCATTTTTGGTGCCTTCCATTCTTTTGATTTCTGAAAGCACCCTCCTTCTCCACGCAACAATCTAATCTTGTTCCTTGTCTTTTAAAATATAAGGAACTATCACATGACTTGTGATAGTCCGGCAAAAGATAAGTTGTGGGAAAAGGGCATCGGAAATGGACAAAATCGGAGAATTGACAGTCTTTGCCAAGGTTGTCGACGAAGGGGGATTCTCAGCAGCAGCGCGGGCCATGAACCTGACGCCTTCCGCGGTCAGCAAACAGATCGGCCGACTGGAAGACCGTCTGGGCGTGCGCCTGCTTAACCGTACCACCCGCAGTCTGAGCCTGACGCCGGAAGGCCGCAGTTTTTATGAGCGTTGCACGCGGATTTTGTCCGATATTGATGAGGCAGAGGCGGAGGTTACCAGCGCCCATACCACGCCGCGAGGCATGTTGCGTCTGAGTTGTGGCGTAGCATTCGGTCGTCATCAGGTAAGCCCGCTTATCTCCGAATTCCTTGAGCGTTACCCCGACGTCCAGGTGGAAATGATCCAGACTGACAGCGTGGTTGATCTGGTAGAGCAGGGCGTGGATCTGGCGGTCCGTTTCGGTGAATTGCAGGATTCCAGTCTGGTCGCCCGCTTCCTCGCACGCAGCAAACGGGCGATCTGTGCCTCACCGGAATATCTGGAAAGACATGGTGTGCCGCAGCATCCGTCTGAATTGCAAGATCATAATTGTCTGTTCTTCAGTACGCTGCCCCATCTGAATGAGTGGATATTCAAGGTGCCGGAGGGAGAGTATCCCTTCCGCCCACAGGGGAACTTCTCGGCCAATAACGGCGAGACGATCCACGATATGGCCCTTTCCGGCCTTGGCATTGCGCGTCTGGCGGAATTCCTGGTGGCGCCCGACGTACGGGATGGAAAGCTGGTCCGGATTCTGCAAGATTATTATCGCGACATCACTGTGCCGATCCATGCGCTGTATCCGACGCGGCGCCATCTTTCCCCGAAACTGCGCGCTTTCGTTGACTTCCTGGTTGAGAAGTTCAGCCCCGTCCCCCCTTGGGAGCGCCTCTGATCTTAAAGGGGCGGTTGATACCAGCCCCGTCGCCAATAATTTGAGAACCAAAAAAAACCGGAGGTCCAATAGGGCCTCCGGTAAGTGGATGGGTTAGGACAGAAAGCGGGCTTTTCCCAACGCTGTCGAGGATCAATCTAGGCTTCTGGCCGTCATGTCTCATTGATTCATATCAATGGCATTCGACGAATTGACCGACTTTTGTCTCCAAATTTAAGGATTTGCCGGAATTCTGCGGTTTTCACACACCAGGGTGCGACAATGTTGACCAGTTCTGATGCAGATTATCCTTGAAAAGCCTGGCTGAAACAGTACATATCTAAATAGGACCAAATTAGTACGGTTTAGGGAAATGTTCCGGTTAAGCCGCCTGACAGATTACGGCTTCGTAGTACTCAGCCAAATGGCCACAAGCGTGGGTGAAACAGTCACCGCGCCTGAATTGGCCGAAGGCACCGCGTTGCCGTTGCCGACCGTTGCCAAGACTTTGAAGCTTTTGGCAAAGGCCGGTGTGATTGCCTCCCATCGCGGGGTTGGCGGCGGTTATGCCCTGGAGCGGGGCCCTGAAGATGTCAGCGTATCGGAAATAATAACCGCCCTGGATGGGCCCGTGGCTTTGACGGCTTGTGTCGAAGGGGCCGAGGGCGCATGCGATGTGGAGAACCTCTGCCCCATGCGCGGGCACTGGGACCCGATCAACATGGCGGTCAAAACGGCGCTCGACGCCGTGAGCCTCGCGGATATCGTGGCAAATCCGGCCGTACCGGACTTCATAAACGTAAAACCAAAGGCTGTGGGCGACCAAACCACGGTGGATCAGTAACTGGATCGGACGCAGAAAATGGCGGCTACTACAGAGACCATTCAAAAAGTTGGCGAGCTTGGTGACAAATATAAATACGGCTTTGTCACCGAGATCGAGATGGAGCGCGCGCCCAAGGGGTTGAACGAAGATATCATTCGCTTCATCTCCGCCAAGAAGGAGGAGCCGGAATGGCTTCTGGAATGGCGATTGAAGGCCTATGAACATTGGAAGTCCATGCCGGACCCGGAATGGGCGAAGCTGAACATTCCAGCCATCGATTACAACGGCATCTATTACTACGCCGCACCGAAGGCCGACGACGACAAACCTAAGTCGCTGGACGAGGTCGATCCCAAGCTGCTGGAAACCTATGCCAAGCTGGGCATTCCGCTGAAAGAGCAGGAAGTGCTGGCCGGGGTGAAGGGCGCGCCGAAGGTTGCTGTCGACGCCGTGTTCGACAGTGTGTCGGTTGCGACCACCTATAAGAAGACCCTGGAAGAAAAAGGCATTGTCTTTTGTTCCATCTCTGAGGCGGTGAAAACCCATCCGGAACTGGTGAAGAAGTATCTGGGCTCCGTTGTTCCCTATTCGGATAACAAGCATGCCTGCCTGAACAGTGCGGTCTTTACCGACGGGTCCTTCGTCTACATTCCGAAGGGCGTGCGCTGTCCGATGGAACTGTCGACTTATTTCCGTATCAATGCGGAAGAAACCGGCCAGTTCGAACGCACCCTGATCGTGGCCGACGAAGGGGCCTATGTCTCCTATCTGGAAGGTTGCACCGCGCCGCAGCGCGATGAAAACCAGCTGCATGCCGCCGTGGTGGAGCTGATCACGCTGGACGATGCGGAAATCAAATATTCCACGGTTCAGAACTGGTACCCCGGTGATGAAGACGGCAAGGGCGGCATCTATAACTTCGTGACTAAGCGTGGCGCCTGTCGTGGCCGCAATTCCAAGATAAGCTGGACCCAGGTGGAAACCGGTTCTGCGATCACCTGGAAATATCCAAGCTGTATCCTGCAGGGTGATAATTCGGTTGGTGAGTTCTATTCGGTGGCGATCACCAATAACCGCCAGCAGGCCGATACCGGCACCAAGATGATCCATATCGGCAAAAACACGTCCTCGCGCATTATTTCCAAGGGGATTTCCGCCGGCCGCGCGGAACAGACCTATCGCGGCCTTGTCCGGGTACAGCCCAAGGCGGATGGCGCGCGCAACTATACGCAATGCGACAGCCTGCTGATCGGTGATCAGTGTGGCGCGCATACCACCCCCTATATCGAATCCAAGAACCCGACGGCCAAAGTGGAGCATGAAGCGACCACCTCGAAGATCAGCGAGGATCAGCTTTTCTATTGCCTCCAGCGCGGCATGACGGAAGAAGACGCGGTTTCGCTCATCGTGAATGGTTTCTGCAAGGAAGTGATGCAGACGCTTCCCATGGAATTCGCGGTAGAGGCACAGAAACTTATTGGTATCAGCCTGGAAGGCAGCGTCGGTTAAGGCGCAACAAGAGAAACACATACGGATTAGGAATTCGGCAAAATGGCATTGTTGGAAATTGACAACCTGCACGCCTCTGTAGAAGGCAAGGAAATCCTCAAAGGTGTGAACCTGACGATCCGTCCGGGCGAGGTACATGCGATCATGGGCCCCAATGGCGCGGGCAAAAGTACGCTGTCCTATGTGCTGGCCGGGCGCGACGGCTATGAGGTGACCGAAGGCAAGGTAACCTATGATGGTAAGGACCTGTTGGACCTGGAGCCCAATGAACGGGCCTGCGAAGGTGTTTTCCTGGCCTTCCAGTATCCGGTGGAAATTCCGGGTGTTGCAGGCACCACATTCCTGAAACACGCACTGAACGCCAAGCGCCGCTATCACGGCGAAGACGAGATGGACGGCCTGGAATTCGTGAAGATGGTTCGCGGTAAGGCCAAGGAACTCGGCATGCCGGACGATATGTTGAAACGCGCGGTCAATGTGGGGTTCTCCGGCGGTGAGAAAAAACGGAACGAGACGTTGCAGATGGCCGTCCTGGAGCCGAAGCTTGCCATTCTGGACGAGACGGATTCCGGCCTGGATATTGACGCCCTGCGTATTGTGGCGGAAGGGGTGAACAAATTGCGCGATCCGAACCGTGCGGTCCTCGTCATCACCCACTATCAGCGTCTGCTGGACTATCTGGTGCCGGATTTTGTTCACGTCCTGGCCGATGGCCGTATCGTGAAATCCGGTGACAAGAATTTGGCTCTGGAACTGGAAGAAACCGGTTACGCCGAGTTTTCTTCAAGCGCCGCGTGATCCGGAGGACGAAATGTCGGAAGTAATCGACCCCTTTATCCGCGGTTTCGGTAATACGCCGGTGAAACTGCCCCTGGCGGAAGTGCCCTGGCTGGCGGACCGCCGGACGCTGGCGAAAGATGCCTATTGCATGATGGGCCTGCCGACGGTGAAGCAGGAAGCCTGGAAATACACCAACCTCAAGGATTTGAGGAAACTGGACTGGCGTCAGGCTGACAGCGTTGACGTTGCCGTACCTGATAGTTTGCCTGCGACCATACCGTCCATTGATGCCTATCGCATCGTCCTGGTGAATGGCCGTTTCAATCCGGCCCTGTCGGATATCGGCGGTCTCCCGGCCAAGGTAAAGCTTGGCGGGCTGGCACAGGCGATCGAAGATGCTCCGGATGCTTTTGTCGACCGGATCGGCACTTTGCTGGCCGATATCGACGAGGCGGTCCTGGCGCTTAATACGGCTTATCTGGCTGACGGATTTTATCTGGAACTCGACCGTGGTGTTGTCTTGGACAAGCCCATTCATCTCGTGTCCCTGGCTGTTGCCGGCGACACGGCGTTGTCCTTCCATCCGCGCAACCTGATCGTTGCCGGGGAGGGAAGCATCGCAACCGTGTTGGAAACCCATGTGGGAACCGGCGATGTCGCGACACTGAGCAACCACGTGACCGAAGTCCTGGTGGAGCAGGGGGCGAACCTTGGCCATTACAAATTGCAGCAGGAAGCCCAGAATGCCTATCACCTGTCCACGACGGCGGTGAAGCTGGACGACAAGGCAGTCTATGACAGCTTTGTCCTGCAGCTTGGCGGTTGTCTGGCGCGCAGTGATGTTCGTTGTCTGGTCGACGGCAGCCATGCGGAGGCACGGATCAACGGTGCCTATCACGGTGGCGAGGGTCAGCATATCGACAACACGACGTTCATTGATCATGCCAAGCCGGACAGCCAGAGCCGCGAAATATACAAAGGCGTGCTGGACGGCAATGGCCGTGGCGTGTTCCAGGGCAAGATCCTGGTCCGTCAGACGGCTCAGCGTACCGATGGTCACCAGTTGAACCGGGCGTTGCTGCTTTCCCGCAAGGCGGAACTGGATTCCAAGCCGGAACTGGAAATCTACGCAGACGATGTGAAATGCAGCCATGGTGCTACCTCTGGTGACTTGGATGAGGATCAGCTCTTTTATCTGCAGGCCCGCGGGATCGATGAAGACAAAGCTCGCAAGATCCTTGTGCAGGCTTTCATGTTCGACGTTCTGGGGGAAATCCAGAACCCTGCGGTTCGTGAGATTTTCCATGATGCGATCGGTGAAAAACTGGGAGATATCGCATGACGATACAGGCGGCCAACCCGGTGAATGAAACCTATGATATCGATGCCGTTCGTGCAGAATTTCCTATTCTGCAGGAAAAGGTAAATGGCTATCCGCTGAGCTTCCTGGACAACGGGGCGTCGGCGCAAAAGCCGCTGGCCGTCATCAATGCGATGAGGCACCATTATGAACATTGCTATGCCAATGTGCATCGCGGGGCCTACACATTCTCTGAGGAGACCACGGCGGCCTATGAGGGCGCCCGGGAAAAGATTCGTGCGTTCCTGAATGCGCGTAGCGAAAAGGAAATCGTCTTTACGGGTAATGCAACCGGCGCCATCAACCTGGTCGCCTACGCTTACGGGCGCGGCATTCTGAAGGCGGGTGATGAGATTGTGATCTCCCATATGGAGCATCATTCCAACATCGTTCCCTGGCAGATTCTGCGCGACGAAACCGGTGTGCACCTCAAGGTTGCACCGATCTCGGACGAGGGCGAATTCCTGCTTGAAGAATATAAGGCGTTGCTGACGGAGAAGACCAAACTGGTCGCCATCACTCATGTATCCAACGTTCTGGGTACGGTGACGCCGCTGAAGGCCATTATCGACACGGCGCACAGCGTTGGTGCGAAGGTTCTGGTGGATGGAAGTCAGGCCGTGATGCATATGCCGGTTGATGTTCAGGAACTGGATTGCGACTTTTACGTCTTTACCGGCCATAAGATTTATGGGCCGTCCGGCATCGGCGTGCTTTATGGCAAGGAAGCACTGCTGGATGCCATGCCGCCTTTCATGGGCGGTGGCGATATGATTTCCAGCGTTACTCTGGAGAAAAGCACCTGGGCGGACCTGCCTGCCAAGTTTGAGGCAGGAACGCCGCCGATCGTGCAGGCCATTGGGCTTGGGGCGGCCATCGACTATGTCTCTGGCGTCGGACTTGAGTCTATCGCGGCCCATGAACAGGCGCTTCTGGGCTATGCCACACAGAAACTGGCCTCGATTGACGGTTTGCGTGTGATCGGTACCGCGCCGGCAAAGACTTCGGTCATCTCTTTCGTCATGAAGGATGCCCATCCCCATGACATAGCAACGATCGCGGACCAGAAGGGCGTTGCCCTTCGTGCGGGCCATCATTGTGCAGAACCACTGATGCAGCGTATGGGTGTAACCGGGACGACAAGGGCCTCCTTTGGGATGTATAATACCCATGCAGAAGTGGACGCCCTGGTTTCCGCCATGGAAAAAGTGAAGGAGTTCTTCGGCTGATGGATGGCGATAAAGTCAAAACCGACAAACCGGAAGAAACCCCGGCTGACTATATGGATATGGGGCCGGGCGGGATGGTACATCCCTATCTCGGTAACTTTGGGATGCCTGCCGCTGAAGAGGGCATGACTGCCCGTGCGGGTACGCGTCTGGAAGAAGGGGCGGCCAAGGCAACCCCGGAGGCAGTCGAAGACTCCCTTCGCACAGTCTATGACCCGGAAATTCCGGTCAACATCTATGACCTGGGGCTGATCTATAGCTGTGAAATGGATGACTATGGGGATGTTGCCGTAACCATGACGTTGACGGCGCCTGCCTGTCCGGTCGCGGGCGAGATGCCCGGTCAGGTGGCGGAGGCTGTTGCCGGTGTCGACGGTGTCGGCGAAGTTGCCGTAACCCTGACCTGGGAGCCGCCGTGGCGTCCCGACATGATGTCGGAAGATGCCAGAATGGCCCTGGACTTGTTCTGATGTCGCGACATTCCAATATAAAAAGTCTCAAGGCTTAGGAGAAAGGTAATCATGTTCGGTTCCGGTGGACCTGTACTGACCTTGACGGATAACGCCGCCAAACGGGTAAGGCAGTTGATGGACCAGGGCGACAAAGACGTTCTGGGCCTGCGTGTTGGTGTTTCATCCAAGGGCTGTTCCGGCTTGTCCTATGTGGTGGAATACGCCATGGAACAGAAAAAATTTGAAGAAGTCGTTGAAGACAAAGGCGTTAAAATCTTTATCGACCCGGCGGCGATCATGTTCCTGATCGGCTCGGAGATGGATTTTGTCGAGGACAAGCTGGAAAGCCGATTCACCTTCAGCAATCCGAATGAAACAGCCCGCTGTGGCTGTGGTGAAAGCTTCAGCGTCCAATAATCTTCTTTTCGAATGAATGAACAACCGGCCCCTATCGGGCCGGTTGTTTGCGTTCAGGCGGCATTCTGATCGCGCACTTCCATTGGCAGGTGAAGTTCAAAGCGCGTTCCATTGCCGGGGCTGCTTTCAACCGCGATTTCCCCACCGAGGCGAAGGGTAACCAGATTGTGGACCAACAGCATTCCCAGGCCCGTTTTCTCACCGTCCTTGATAGAGCTTTGATAAGGGTCGAAAATCTTGCGGGTCTGCTCCTCCGTCATGCCACAGCCGTTATCCTCATAGACGATTGTGACACCCTGGGCGGTGGTGTTGGCCAGTATGTTGATATGCCCGGTTGCATCGGCATCATAGGCATGTGTCAGTGAATTCATGATCAGGGTGGTCATGATCTGGGACAGGGCCACGGGATGGGTTTTGATATTGACCTTGTCGGGACAGTAAATCGAGACGTCGATCTGCCGGTCGCGCAGATGCTCCTCACGGTCGGCGAGACAGCCTGCGAGAAATTCATTGAGGTTGACCACACGCTTCTGGTCCATCGGCTTGTCCCGGGACAATTGTTTGAAACGCTCGATCAGTTCAATCGTGCGATCAATGTTTACCTGCAGGATCTGCGTGCCTTCGGTAACAAAGTCGTAAAAGCGCTGTACGTCGGATTTCTTCAGGCGGCCTTCCTTCAGGTGCTCGCCGAAGATTTCAACCTTTGCGTAAAGATGCGAAACGACACTGACCGCTGCCCCGAGAGGGGTGTTCAACTCATGCGCCACACCGGCGACGAGCGTGGCAATAGAGGCCAGCTTTTCGGACTGGATCAGGCTTTCCTGCGTCATATGCAGTTCCGCCAGCGCGGCTTCGGCCTTTTCCTTTGAGGCGCGAATGTCCCTCTCCGATTCCACCATACGCTCGACATCCTGTTCGATCCGGTTCAGGAAGAAATCGAGGGCGCGGCAGATATCGGCGATTTCATCGATGCCCTTCAATGGAATCTGATCGCGTATATAGACGCCCTTCTGACCAAGTTCCATGAGGTTTCGCAGGTTATAGAGGCGGTTGATGACCATGCGCCCGACCAGAACCCAGGCCGTAGTGGCGGCCAGCAACAGGCCCAGCCCGGTCAGGATGATGACCAGGATTGTTCCCCGGTGATTGAGTGCATTCAGGTCTTCCGCCGTGTTGCGGACGTTTACGGCAACCTGTCCCGACAGTGTTTGCCCAAGGGAGGCAAAATGCGAGGCGTCCTCGATTGCAGAGGTCACAGCCTTTGCTGTTTGTGCGCGTCTTTCCAAAAGCAGGAGCGTTTGCTGGAAGAGATTGTCCGGTACCAGTCCAAGTGACGTGAGCTGGCTGACGAGTTCTTTCAGGTCTTCGGTTTTCGCGTCAGGACCGAAGCTTTCCATATGCCGTTGCAGTTTGTCCGCAACGGATTGAAAGCTTGCCTGGAAAGTGGAAACCACCCGCGGATTGTTTTCGTTAAATGCCTGCGTCAGCAACGCATGGGCCTGTCCGGCACTGCTCTCCACTTCCAGACTGTATTGGAAATTGGGAAGATCGCTTTCAAAGAAACGCCGCCGCAGCGAGTCTGTCGGCTTCTGCTTTTCATTGATCAGGCCATAGAGGGCGACATTCAGTTCGAACCCGGCATTGTTTTTGATCGGCTGTATTTTCTCGTTGATGCGCTTCAGGGTTTCGTTGCCTTTACGCATTAGCAGGCGGCGCTGGTTTTCAATCTGGAGTTCTTCCATCCGACTTTGGTAGATGCTCTGCAGGCGCGCAGATAGCGTTTCTGCCTGACGGTTCATCTGGTCGACCTCGGTCGCAAGATTGTGACTTCTGATCGTTGCTATCTGCCTCACCAGTTTCTCAAGCGAACCGGACAGCTTTTTGTACTGATAGTCCAGCCGCGCCGGATTGGAGGTATTGGCAAAGTTCTGAATGTCATTGGCGATAATATGGGCTCTGGCCGCGGCCAGATAGCCGGTTTCGATGGCGGGCAGGTTGGTTTCTTGCGCCTGCCTGGTTGTGCGGCCTACAAAATAGAATGCGGAAATGGATGTCAGTCCGACACCCAGAAACAGGACGGCCATGACACCCATGGCCAGGTAAAAGCGGGCTTTGATGGTGGATGGAAGCTTGAACATGATCATGCCTCCAGAAAGCGCTGCCATTCGCGCCGAAGGTAACTGTGGTCGCGCATGAATGAGTTCCAGCATGCGATCTTGCCAATGCGATCCGCCATGCTTCCCCCGGTCCGGGCGGTGCCTGCTTGCTCTACAACGTCCCCGGCGGGAGACAGGATATCGTCCTCTGCGGTTTTGCCCTCATACCAGTATCCCCATTCGTCTGCGGACAAATGGTCTTTGGTCTTTTTGGGGACGGCGCTGTAGTAACCCTGCCGGGATATGACGGAGCCTGGAAAGCCATCCAGATACCAGTTGAATACGTCATAAGCCATGTCGGTTTTATACTGGCTCAGGTTTCTGGGGAGGGTCAGGCCGCGTGCCCAGCCACGATACCCTTCCTCGAAATCAGCCATTCTGCAATCAATGCCGGTCAGGCGGGTTCTTGTAATAGCCGGGAACCACATTGACTGGATGACGACCTCTTTATTGGTCATGAGGTCCACACTTTCGGAAAAAGTGTGCCAGATGCCCCGGAAGTGATCTTTTTTCTTGAAGTCGATCAAACGGTTTACAGTGAAAGTGATGTCATCGTGGGTCATTTCACTTTTGTTGGCGTAACGATGATCTCCGCGTGATTCCAGGGCCATGGCCGCATCGATGATGCCGACCGATGGTATGCCGGTTATTGCCGCGTGTCCGGCGAATTCCGGCGCGAGCAAGGCTCGCCAATGTGTGGGTATCCCGGTCGCCTGGCTCGGCACCCGCACGCCAAGGGAGTCTGCGTTGAACGTGACCGGGATCGCGGCCAGCCAACCCGATTGATCGGAGGTAGGGCCACCGGAAATCTCCTTGGTGACATGGCAAAGGTCTCGGGGACTGCGACCATCGGCCTGTCTGGGTGTGGCACCCTTGTTGCCGGGAATGAAAACCGGGGAGATTTCGTCAAAGAAATTGATATTCCTGGCGTCGATGCCACGGATTTTGTTCAGGTCGATCAGGAAGGGCAGGCTGTCGAAGGCAATTTCGAGGAGGTCGAGGCTGTTGGGCTGGGTGACGGCGAGTTTGAGCAGGTCTTCGTTGGAGTAGACGTTGAATTCGATCTCTATTCCAAGATCTTCTCTGGCGCGCCTTGCAATCTGGGGAAAGGCAGTTACACCATTGCAGGCATAGGACAGCTTGCGTTTGCCGGAGGCATGAACAAAGGGGGCGGACAGAGTCGCACCGGCGGCAAGGCCGACCGCGCCGGTGGCAATTCTGCCTAAGGCCTGTCTCCTGCTAACCTGGGAGCCTCTTGTCTCACTCGCCATTACAGTCTCGACGCTCATTTAATCGCGATAGTAGTGTAGCCTGTCCTATTTTTCCCATTCCATAGGTTGAAGTAAACCATAATCCTCTATCGGATTTTGACGTTGTCGATCAGACGCGCCTTGCCCAGATGGGCAGCGACGAACAGTCTTGCTTCTTCTCCCTGATACTGTGACAGCAGGCCGAGGCCACACTCTTTTCGAAGTTCAAGGTAGTCTACCTTTGCAAAACCCGCGTCTACCAACGCTTTGATCGCCTCTTCAATGAGGGGGCAGACATCGGTGCCGGGTGTGATTTTTGTCGCAAGTTGCGTCAGGCATTGATGTAGCATTGGGGCAATGGCACGTTCCCGGTCGCTTAAATAACGATTGCGCGATGACATCGCCAGGCCGTCCGCCTCACGCCATGTGGCGCTGCCGACGATCTCCACCGGAATATCGAGGTCGGTGACCAGCCGCCGGATGACCTGAAGTTGCTGAAAGTCTTTTTCACCAAAAACGGCCACATCCGGCAGGGCCTGTAACAGCAGCTTCGTCACGACCGTGGCAACGCCCTGAAAATGTGTCGGGCGGGCCTGACCGCATAGACAGTCCGTGATCCCGGTCACGGAGACGGCCGTAGCAAAGCCATCCGGATACATTTCCGATACGGTGGGGGTATAGACGATTTCAACGCTTTCGCTTTCCAGCATCGCCCGGTCGGCGTCGAAGGTGCGCGGATAGCTGTCGAAATCCTCTGTCGGGCCGAACTGGGTCGGGTTCACAAAGATGGTCGCACAGACGACATCGGCATGGCGGCGTGCCTCACGGACCAATGACAGATGCCCGTCATGCAGGTTTCCCATGGTTGGAACCAGGGCGACCGTTTTGCCTTTGGCACGGAATGCCGCGACGGCGGAACGAAGGTCGGCCACCGTGCGAACAACTTGAATATTCTTGTTTTCCATAGAGGTGCTGAACCCGGTTTACTGAGGTTAGGTGTTCTTTTGCGTCATACCGAAACAGTGGTCGGCATCGGGGAACTGCCGCTGCCTCACTTCCTCGGCATAGGAGGCGACAGCGTTGCTCACATCGTCGGACAAATCTGTATAACGTTTGACAAATTTCGGCTTAAAGGCGGCAAAGAGGCCAAGAATGTCCTCGGTTACCAGAACCTGGCCGTCGCAAGCAGGTGACGCGCCAATGCCGATTGTCGGAATTTTGACGATTTCGGTGACCTTCCGGGCGACGGGTTCCATCACCCCTTCGATGACAAGGCTGAATGCCCCTGCACCGGCAATGGCTGTGGCGTCTTCGATCACCTGATGGGCGCTTTGGTCATCCTTGCCCTGGGCCTTGAAGCCGCCCAACGCCTGCACCTGTTGGGGCATAAGGCCGACATGACCCATCACCGGAATGCCGCGCTTTGTGAGGAATGAGACTGTCTCCGCCATTTCTTCACCGCCTTCCAGTTTGACGGCAGCGCAACCGGTCTCGCGCATCAGGCGGGCGGCGTTCTGAAAGGCCTGCTGGGGTGATTCCTCATAGGTGCCGAAGGGCATGTCGACCACCACGCAGGCCTGGCGGGACCCGCGCATGACAGCCTTGGCATGATTGATCATCATCGTCAGGTCAACGGAAAGGGTTGTGTCCATGCCGTAGAGCACCATGCCAACGGAATCGCCGACCAGCAGGATATCCACATGCGGGTCGAGCAGTCTTGCCATCGGCGCGGTATAGGCGGTCAGGGTGACCAAGGGGGTGCCGCCTTTTCGGGCGGTGACTTCGGGCACCGTAAAACGCGATGCTGTCTGATCGGATGATGCGGACATGGAACCTCCTTGTGCCGATGCTACCGCCCCTTGAGGGGGCGCTGTTCTTGATTACGACGCTTCTAGCATGCTGCGCCGCAAAATAGAAGGCTAAGGAGGCGGTGGGATAAGATTGTCGGCCTAGCGGATGATCCCAGATACGGCAGGAAGTTTGGCAGAGCCGGGGAAGACCGTATTGTCGAGTGTTTTGGTGCCGATGTTCATCTGCGCGGCCAGCACCGCCTTGAAAACGGACCGCGTATCAATGGTTGGTGTCAGTTGCTGTCCTGTCGTCAGGCCGGGCCATTTGCCGAGGAACCGTCCTCCTTTGACCCGTCCGCCCAGAACCAGAGTTGCGGTGGCGCCACCGTTATCCGTTCCGTTCCAACCGTTGGGCCGGATCGTGCGGCCGAACTCGCTTGTGACAACGACAACGGTGTCGTTCCAGACCTGCGACATCTCTGTGGCAAGGCTTTCCAGGGTCGAGGCAAGTGCTGCGAAGCGTCGGGCCTGACGTCCCTGATCTGCCCCCTGGTTGCGATACATGTCCCAGCCGCTGCTTTCCATGACGGCAATGCGATCGCCGTCTTTTGCGGCCAGACGGCGTCCGACGTAACGGGCGACAGCCGCATCTTCGAAGCTGGTCAGGCTGTTTTCCATCGCCCCGTTTGCGGCGTCGGGATGCATGTCCGCATCCTCTTTCTGCTGGCGTTGCGAAAGTGCCAGGGCATGGGCCAGAAAAGCATCCTTCTCGTTGATGAAACCCAGTCTTTCCTGCAACCCGGCGATTGGTTGCAGGCGCTCTTTCTGCCAGATTTCCGTGTCAGCATCCCCCCGAAGGATCATGGGGGTGTCCTGCTGTACGGCCAGGCCTTTGGAGCCGTCCATTGCCTGAAGTGCCCGGTTTAACCAGCCGCTGTCGAGCGCGTCCGGCGTTGCGGCACCCGTGGCCAGTATATCCCGGGCCTGTTTGTGATTGCTGCCGCGATAGGGCGTTGCCGTGGCCGGAAAGACCAGCAGTTCCTTTCGTACCCAGAAGGGCAGAAGGGCATCTGCCGCCGGATGCAGGCCATAAAAATTGTTGAGTTCAATCAGTTCTTCAATCGCCAGCGGCCCTCGCATCGGCCGGTATTGCTTGTCGCCGTAAGGGGGGAAGAGGGACAGGCCGTCGAGACCGCCATGCAGGAGGATGACGACAAGCCGCTTGTTTGTTGAGGCCTTGGCAAGCGCCAGATTGCCCCATGGAAGGCTGGCCGTAGCAATACCGGCAGCGGCTGTTTTCAGGAACTGGCGACGGGATGGCGCGTTGGAAATCATGGACATTCGCTTTCTCCCTATCGCCGCTGGAATTCGGAACTGCTGAGCAGGATGGCGATGCCGGTCGCATTGTTGCGGGCAACCGTCAGTGACCGGAAGGTCCGGGGCGTCAGCAACGGCCCCAGAACATGAATGCCATGAACAGGCGGGGTAAGTTGCACCCCGTTGGCGCGGGCCATGCCGACAACCCAGTCGACCCGGTCGGCCAGAAGATCAGGGCCAGCCCAGAAGGTCGCATCCGTCGGCCAGCCTTCGCGCGGCGGGGATTTCAGCATCGGCTGACCCAGCATCTGCATCGCGCGGACCAGCGGTCGCCCGTCTGCCAGTGGAACATCCAATGCCTTGAAGGTTGAATAGACCAGGTCTTCCGGCGTCTTCAGTTTCTGTTGGCGATCCTCCCAGGCGTATCCCGAATTGATTAGCGCCAGCGCCATGGATCGCAAATCGCCACCGGAATCGGCATAGCCGTTCACAAGGTCCGTCACCAGACCCTCCGGTGGTGCGTCACCAATAAAGTATTCGGCCATCCGGCGCGCCAGATGCCAGCCGGTGCTTTCCTGGTGGGTCAGAAGCTCAAGGGCGGCTTCTCCTTCAAGGATACCGCCTTCCGGCATGATCCGGTGAAGGAAGCGTTTCTTGTTAATCTGATGCCAGTCATCGCGATAGACGAAACCGCCCGGATTATTTGATCGCAGGCTGCCAATCGTCCAACCGCTCAACATCGCAGCCAGACTTTGGACGTCACCCTGAAAGAACTTTCCCTGCGGGCCCATGGTGTAGCGCCCCATGATTTCGCGGGCCAGCGTCTGGTCCAGCCGGTAATGCCCGTCCCAGCCGACGTCGGACATTGGCCCGATGGAGCCGTCATTACCCCAGATCGCCAGCATGGCGGGATGTTTGATCACCGCCAGCAACATCTTGTAAAACGGACCCAGGACATAGGGGCGGATGGCATCTCTTTCGAAGGCGGCAACCAGTGGTGCCATATGAGGCAGCTTTGCCGCCGACAGTGTGAAATGGCCGGACCAGAATTTCACCAGTCGTTCAACAAATGGGTTCGGGCTGTTATAGACGGCCAGTGCCGTTTGGGCTGCTTCATACTGGCCGCTTTGGATGGCCTCGTGGATAAAACCGCGATACGTGCTTTTCTTTCCCGCGCCGGCTTCCAGCACCCGCTTCATATGGTGGGGGCCGTTTGGCAGGTTTTTGATTTCAGGGGGCGTGTCCGCATAGTCGAGCTGATCAGTCAGCCATTTCTGTGGACCTGCCGCAATGATTGCCAGTTCACCGGGACGCAGGCCGAAACCAAACCGGGTTGCCGCGATGGCGGCGTGTTTTTCTGCCTCACCGAATTCCGGATAGGTAACGGACATGCTTCTGCGCTCCAACCAAACCCTGCCTATCCTAACCGTGGTTCCAATCCGATCCAAGGCCTAGTAGGCCAGTCACCATAAACCGATTCGGCCAGGGGACAATCTGCGTTGGCGGGTTACGCTTTCTCTGATATGTAGGCCGCCAGGTAGGTTTCACTTATATAAATGGGGTCAGAAAATGGCTATTGAGCATCCATATCTCATGTTCCTGGGCGACGCGCCGGATCAGCTTGCCGCAAAGGTTGCCGACGGTGTCGCAAAATGGCGTCCGGAATGGTGCCTGGCCCAGTTCCGGCTGGACGGGTGCAAGGCCGATCTGGGCCTGCAGGATATGACCATGGAAGAGGCTGCTGCAGCCGGTCTCAAGACTGTCGTGATCGGTGTTGCCAATCGCGGTGGCGTCATTCCCGATAGCTGGAAGGAAAGCCTGCTGAAGGCTTTGGACCTGGGGATGGATATCGCCAGTGGCCTGCATAACCGTCTGGTCGACATTCCGGAGATCAAGGAAAAGGCAGACGCCCTGGGCCGTCAGCTTTTCGATGTACGCCATCCCAGCCGCGGCTTTGACGTTGCCAAGGGCAGCAAGCGTCCGGGCAAACGAATTCTCGCGGTCGGCACGGATTGTTCCGTCGGCAAGATGTTTACGGCCCTGGCTGTGGAACGCGAAATGAAGGCCCGTGGCATGAATGCCGATTTCCGGGCAACGGGGCAGACCGGTATCTTCATCGCAGGCGATGGCGTTTCCGTCGATGCTGTCGTCGCCGACTTCATTTCCGGTGCAACCGAATGGTTGTCCCCGGCCAATGATGATGATCACTGGGATGTGGTTGAAGGTCAGGGTTCCCTGTTCCACGCCTCTTTTGCCGGTGTCAGCCTCGGCCTGCTGCATGGTTCCCAGCCGGATGCGCTTGTGATGTGTCATGTGGCAAAACGTGACCACATGCGCGGCCTGCCGGACTTCCAGTTGCCGTCCATTCAGGAATGCATCGAGGTGAATGAACGCATGGGCCGGATGGTCAACCCGGATTGCCGCGTGATCGGCATTTCCGTCAACACCTCCATGCTGGATGATGCAGAAGCAGACGAATACCTGCAGAAACTCGAGGCCGAAACCGGCCTGCCTGCCGTTGACGCCTTCCGTCACGGCGCCGGTCGTCTGGTCGACGCACTCGGTTAAGGGGAGGGGATATGCTGGATCTGACGTTACGGCACGAATCCTGGCCCATCGCAGGGAAATTCACGATTTCCCGCGGTAGCAAAACATCGGCTGAAGTCGTCGTCGCGGAACTGAACGACGGCACCAACCGTGGTCTCGGCGAATGCGTGCCCTATGCCCGATATGGGGAAAGCATTGAAAGTGTTATCGCCGAACTGGAAGCCCTCAAAGGGGCGATTGCCGATGGTGCGGGCCGTGACGACATCCAGACCCTGCTTAAACCAGGTGCTGCCCGCAATGCTCTGGACTGCGCGTTCTGGGATTATGAGGCCAAGAAAGCGGGAAAACGGGCCTGGGAATTGGCGGGGCTGTCCGCGCCCAAGTCATTGGTGACGGCCTATACGATCAGTCTTGATACGCCGGAGAAGATGGGCCAACAGGCGAAAGCCAACGCTCATCGTCCCCTGATGAAGCTGAAGCTGACCGGTGAAGGCGATCTGGAACGTGTGGCGGCGGTTCGTGACAATGCGCCCAACACACGTTTGATTGTCGATGCCAATGAGGGCTGGTCGGTGGATATGGTGGAACCGTTTTCCGCCAAGCTGAAAGAGCTTGGGGTGGAAATGATTGAACAGCCGCTTCCGGCCGATGCCGACGCACCACTGTCGGATGTTGCTCATCCCATTCCCCTATGCGCCGATGAATCCGCCCATGCCTGCGCCGATTTCCATAAATTGGTCGGCAAATATGACATGATCAATATCAAGCTGGATAAGACCGGCGGCCTGACCGAGGCCCTGAAACTACGCCAAATGGCACTGGATGCGGGGATGCAGGTCATGGTCGGTTGTATGGTCGGTTCGTCTCTTGCCATGGCCCCGGCAATGCTTGTGGCCGAAGGGGCCACTGTGGTCGATCTCGACGGGCCGCTTCTACTTGCCAAAGACCGGGAGCCGGGGATTGCCTTTGAGGGCAGTACGATGCAACCGGTTGATGCCGCCCTTTGGGGGTAGTGGCGACAACAAAAACTGTTTAATAAAGGGCGGTGCCGAAAGCGGCACCGTTCTTTTTTGTGCGAAGGGGGAGTTATGGGGGAATACGAAGCCTATCTTGACGAGGACCGTCTGCCAGTTTTTGCGACGGTCGCGGCGACCTATCGCTTTGTTGTATCCAATATCGGGGCATTGGTGAAAATTGCCTGGCTGCCCATGCTGCTGGTCGCGGGTCTGTCTTTCCTGAACTTACAATACACGTTGGGTGTCCTGGAAAATCCGGCCCTGCCGTCCAGCTTTGACATCGCAAGGCAGTTTGTAACCAATGTCGCTTTGGCTCTTGTCTTTGTTCCCTTCGCCACAGCCTGGCACCGTCGGGCCATTTTACGCGAGGACCTTTCCTCAACCGTTATCGGGGTGAAGGCCGGGGCGGCAGAACTGAAATATTGTATTTACGGGATTGCAGTCTCCGTGCTGGCTCTGCTGGTCGCCGCAGCCTTGAGTGTTCTCGTTGGCGTGGTCAGTTCCGTTGCTCAATCGCAAGCTCTGGCCTGGATCGGCTCGCTGGCGGTTTTTGTCACCTGCGTCTTCATCTTCATCCGGCTGTGTCTGATTTTCCCCGCCGCGGCGATTAGCGCACCGGCGCGGTTGAAAGATTCCTGGCGTGCCACGAGCGGGAGCGTCTGGCGGATTTTCTTTGTCTATCTCTTTGCCCATCTTCCTGTGATTGTCGTTGGTTTCCTGGTCCAGTTCAATTTCTTCGGGGCAGAGGCGGTTCAACATGCCATCGACGGTGGAGTAGAGTCGCTGAAAAGCCTGTTTTACCTGGGGTGGGTGTTTAATCTGATCTTATATCCGGTCGCCATTGCCGTCAGTGTTGGATGCCTGTCCATGATCTTCAAATTCCTGACGGCGAAGGATCACCCTGAATAAAGTGGGCTTCAATTCGATGAAGCAAAAAAGGGGGCGCGTTGGCCCCCTTTTTCTGTTGTTAGTCCCCGATAGGAGGGGACTGGGCGGCAGGGGCGCGTTTATCGTCTGCCGAGCGGCGGGTCAGGTAGTTCAGTACCAGCGAGACAGCAATCACATAAATCATGATCAATCCTTTCTGTTTGGTTGGTTACCGCCAGTTATTCGGGTCCATTGGCGGACGAAAGCTGGGGTGGTTTCGGGGTTCCAGTCCCATGTCCCGCAGGACATGATCGTTTAACTCATAAATGCGTCTTTGCTTTTGCCTTTGCCGTCGGCGGGTTTGGCTGGGAAGGATAAACAGCCTCCACAGTGCTCTAAGCATTTGTTTCTCCTTTGTACTTAGGAATGATGAAAAATTTCCTGATCGAGGCGTTGCAAAAGGAGATCCGTCATTGCCCGGACAGACACATAGGTCTCCGGACGAAATCGGGATTCCGCCTGCGCTTGTTCAGATCAGTTTTTCAGGAAGTGATGAGGCCGACTGGAAAAGTCGGCATCGGTCTCCGTCTAGTGTCGTCGCATGGTGGACGTGGAGACAATCCGCAACTGAACAGCGCCCCGAGCCATAGAGCCGGTATGCTTTTTCACACATACATTGGTCATGGGACGTCCCCTCAGAAGTTGAAGTCAGTTGCGATAGTGGTACTAGAATACAGATATCAATTTGCAGACGTAAAGCAGTTTTTCACGACTTGTTCCGGTTGTGTGGAGGGCTGTTGTATTTCTGCAACAGCCCTGTGGCCGCTTAGAGGTGTCTGATCGCCTCCACAAACCTCTCGATCTCTGCTTGCGTATTATAATAATGAACGGAGGCGCGAGCGGTTGCATCTACGGCGTGGTCGCGCTGTTCGGTGCGGGTTAACTGTGTGGTTGACACCGAAACATTGATGTTGCTGGCCCGCAAGCGATCCCGAATATCCTTGGGCTCCCTACCGTCTTTGGTGAAGGTGATCAGTCCGCATTTCTCCTGTCCGGGGTCCCAGACCGTCACACCGGGAAGGTTGGACAGTTCCGCCCGAAGGGTTCCGGACAAAAGTTTGATGCGCGCCCAGATGTTCTCCATGCCCAGGTCCGTCATATAAGCAAGGGCCCTGCCCAACGCGATCTTGCCGGCAAAATTGCTTTCCCAGTTTTCAAAACGCCGCGCGTCTTTGCGAATCTCGTAGCGGTCGACAGAAACCCAGGGGGCGGCATGGTTGTCGAGCAGGGGTGGCTCCAACCTCTCGATCCAGTCTTCCCGAACCCAGAGAAAGCCGGTGCCCCGAGGGCCGCGAATATATTTACGCCCCGTTGTGGACAGCATGGTGCAGCCGATTTCCGCCACGTCAATCGGCAGTTGGCCAACCGACTGACAGGCGTCCAGCAGATAGGGAATGTTGTATTTGGTGGCGACCGCGCCGATTGCGGCGGCGGGATTTACCAGTCCGCTATTGGTTGGAATGTGGCTGACGGAAATCAGGCGGACACGGTCGTCAATAGCACGTTCCAATGCGGCGACATCGAGGGCACCGGATTCGTCGTCCGGCACCATGACGATTTCAACGCCGTATTTACTGGCGACCTGCCAGTAGGACACCATGTTTGAGTTATAGTCCGCGCGTGAGGTGAGGACCTTGTCGCCCGGCTGCCAGTCAAAGGCGTAGAACACCATGTCCCAGGCGCGGGTGGCGTTTTCAATAAAGGCGATCTCCTGGGGTTTACCACCAATGGCCCCGGCTGCTGCGGTGTAGAATGCTTCCAGTGTTTCCTGTGTGGCATCGGCTGCTTCATAGCCGCCAATCTCGGCTTCCAGTTTCAAATACTTTATCTGGCTGTCCAGGACCGGTGTTGGGGGAATTGAAGACCCGGCATTATTGAAATGGATGCGTTGGAGACAGGCGGGGGTGTCAGCGCGAAGGTGGTCAATGTCCAAAGTCATGGGATTCCTGCACAGGCTTTGAAAGGGGAACGGTCTGAAAATCAGACGCAGGTTATCGTCTCGATGGTGTTGGAGGTAGTCAAAGATATTGAATAGGGAGTATACGCCTCCGCCGGGTCAGGGCGCGGAAGGGACTTTCTTGCTGTCCGACCGGACGGGCAGGGTTCGGTTGGCAGGAAAGTCGACATGAATATCGGTTCCTTTGCCACGCTCGCTGTCGATGGTCAGGCCCGCTTCATGAAGTTTAACCAGATTTCTGACTAGCGGCAGGCCAAGGCCGGTTCCCTCATATTTTCGGGTCAGGTGCGATTCGATCTGGGCAAAGGGGGCCAGCGCGATTTCAATGTCGTCATTATTCATCCCGATGCCCGTGTCCGACACGGTGAGGCGCAGGCCGCCGTCCTCGCGTTGTGTTGCGGTTATCTGCACATGCCCTTCCTCTGTGAATTTTACGGCGTTCGACAACAGGTTGATCAGGATCTGCCGCAAGACAACCTCATCGGCCATCAAGGGCGGCAGGCCGGGCGGGATTTTGTTTTCCAGCGCGAGGCTGTTCTTCTGGGCCCGGCGTTCCACATAATGCAGGCAGGAAACGGCAGTGGCGTTTATATCGACTTCGGTCTCTGACAGTTCCTTCTGTCCCGCCTCGAGGCGCGACAGGTCGAGGATATCACTGATGATGGATAGAAGATGTGTTCCGCTGTTGTGGATATCCTGGGCGAAATCCTTGTATTCGGCTTTGCCCAATGGTCCATAGAGTTCATCGCGAATGATTTCCGAAAACCCGATAATGGCGTTCAGCGGCGTTCGCAGCTCATGGCTCATATTGGCCAGGAACTGGGTTTTTGTATAATTGGCGAATTCGGCTGTTTCCTTGGCTTCAAGCATCAGCTGCGCCTGGCGTTTCTGTTCGGTGATATCCGTATAGGTCATGATCAGAACGCCGTTTTCCAGGGAGCGGCGATGCAACTGCAGGGTCGTGCCATTCGGGTTGGTGAGTGTCTCCACGGCATCCCGTCCGGACCGGTAGACATTCACCCTGTCCTGTACCCGCCTGTCCAGGTCGCCTTTCATTTCGGCCAGCCAGCCCTGTTGAATATTATGCGTAATAATGTCCTCAAGAGGCGTGCCGGGACGTGTCAGGCTTGGCGGTAAGTTGAACAGGACCGCCAGTGGTTCATTGCAGACAAGCAGTTCCAGATTGCGGTCAAAGGCCAGGACAGCCTGGTTCAGTCCGTTGAGTATAGACGCCAGAAGGTCGGTCTGGACCTGCAGCCGTTTTTGCGCCTCCTCCATATTCCGGCGGGCCTGATATGTTTCTGTAATATCCGATGCACCGCCGCGATAGCCCTGGAATACATTCTGCTCGTCAAAAATGGGGCGGCCGCTTATGGAGAAAACGCGGATGATGCCACTTGGCAGATGTGCATGATAGGTAAAGTTTTTAAACGGTGCGTGAGACTTCAGGCAGTCAAGATGCTGTATGACATGAGGCTGTTTCAGGTCGTCTTCGGAAAACAGCTCCATGCGTTTCCGGCCCAGCATACTGTCGGCATCTATCGGAAGATTCGTGAAGGCTCCCGGGGAGAAATAGGTAAAGCGAAAATCCGCATCCATCTCCCAGAACCAGTCGCTTGCTATTTCCAGCAAAGGCTCCAAATGGCGGATATCGTCATCGGTCATGCCCCACCCCCTGCAGGGGAGCAGGCATATGCTTGTGCAACGAGCCGGGGACGGTCGTTGTTATTGAGGCCGATATTACGATTATTATTACTGTTACAACTACGCACTAGATGCGCCCCCATCCGTAAATGCTTGTTTGATCAAGCTTACCTATTGCCCCTGCTGCCGAAGTTGCAATCCCTATTGGATTTCACGTTATACCGGAATGAAATCACGGCAAAGGGAAAACGCGTCCTCACTGCGTTGCCTGCGACATGAGCCGCGCACGGACAGTTTCTTCCTGGCGCTTCTGTGCCGCGTAGTTCCGGAAGAGGGGCGCGCGGGCAGGGTTTGCCGCCCAGCCGGGTGCCTTGTTGCTGTTGGCCGCAAGCCTCTCTCCGCGTGCGCGTTTCTGCAATTTACGCCAGGCGGTGAACACTTTCTTGCGATAGTAGCTTTGCCGCTCGCGGTCGGAAGAGTGATAGAATTTGACCGCCATTGTCCAGGAATGCCGGTCTTCGCGCAATTTGCTGAGCAGGGTCGCCGCATAGGCGACATTGTGAATCGGATCGAAGGCCTCTTCGAGAGAGGAAAAGGCATCGCCATGGTAATGCAGGTTTACCTGCATACAGCCGACATCAATATTGGTGACCCCTTTCTGGCGCAGCATCCTGACTTCCCGGATGGCGGCTTCCTTGCTGGGCAGGTAGCGGCCGCGCCCTTCGGCCATGACGGTCCAGGGCCACGCGGTGAAGGTTTCCCGGTCCTCGGCATCCTGTGCTGCCCCGGACGGCGGCATGGAAATGGTCCTGCCGGATTCAGTGAGGGCGACAGCCTGCAATAAATGCCGGGGTATATTCAATTCCTGCTCGGCCTGCCCGATCAGCGTATGGCACAGCTTGGCCGCCCGGGCGGCGCTGTTGCTGGGCGTTGGCGCGGCGTCTGCCGGGGGCAGACACCAGAGCCATAAGGCGGAAATTGCGAATATAAGATACGCCGGACGGCGCATGGGTCTCACTCCTTGGTCTCTTCTCCGTCAATAAACGAAGCAAGGAGCATGCCGTTTTGTCTGTATTACTCCGGCAGGGTATCTTTGCCCTCACCCAGTGCGCGTTGCATCAGGATGCTGTCGACCCACTGTCCGAATTTGAAGCCAGTGGCTTCCAGAGTGCCGACCATCCGGAAATCGCGGGATTTATGCAGGGCGATTGATGCTGCGTTGGCACTGTCGCCGATAACGGAGACCATCTGCCGAAGGCCAAGGGCGCTACAACGGTCGATAATAATATCCATCAGCGCGCCGCCCAGGCCCTTACCCTGGCCGTCGGGGGCAATATAGACGGAATTTTCGACCGTGTAGCGATAG